>JBCBTL010000532.1:0-2712 GCA_039818705.1 Cyanobacteria bacterium J06639_1 | reverse complement strand
TTGAATGCGAACTCAGACCGCTGCCGCACCCTCCAGCTTTTCAATCGGGAAAGCCACCCCAATACCGCCTAATCCGCAGTAGCCCCCCGGATTCTTAGACAGATATTGCTGGTGGTAGTCTTCTGCGAAGTAAAACTCGGGCGCGTCCAGGATTTCAGTGGTGATAGTGCCGCGATCGCCAGCATTCAGCGCTTCTTGAAAAACCTGCTTCGACGCCTCAGCCAGTCGGCGCTGCTCGTCCGAGTAAACGTAAATGCCAGATCGATACTGCGTACCGACATCGTTACCCTGCCGCATCCCCTGAGTCGGGTCGTGATTTTCCCAAAAGATTTGCAGCAGCTTCGCGTAGCTCACCTTCTGCGGGTCATAGGCCACGCGCACCACCTCGTTGTGCCCCGTCATGCCCGAGCAGACTTCTTGATAGGTGGGGTTGGGCGTGTAGCCAGCCGCGTAGCCCACAGCCGTACTGAAAACCCCTTCCTGCTGCCAGAATTTGCGCTCCGCGCCCCAAAAACAGCCCATGCCGAAGGCCGCGAATTCCATCTGATCGGGTTCGAGCGTGTTGCCACTGACGTGATGCGCATTGGGTACGGGCATCGATTGCGATCGCCCCGGCAACGCCTCGTCAGGAGAGGGCATTGCCGCTTTCTTTCCAAACAGTCCGAACAGTCCCACGAGATTGCAACCTCTTCTCTACAACCGAGCCACATGTCCACCATAAGCGAAGGTTTACCGCGCGAGTTCCTGAAGCCTGCCATTGCGTGCAGATGAGTCTCCTAGCCTATTTCAACCACTCAAGGCGCAGCAACGTAAGTCGCGACTGAGCGAACAAGCCTCAACCCAAGAGTCTCCTCAGCAGCCTGCAAGCGATCGCTACCCAGCACGAAAGCATTTATACCTAAGTAAAAGTATTGAACAAAATGTTCCCAAATGGCCTCATGCGTAGTTGATTTCATTATTTCTTTCTATTTGTTAGGCCGGTAAAGTATGTTTCATTATCAAATTAACTTCTGGCAGAAACTTTGAAGGGGGAGTCGATGACGTATCTGGCGATCGCGATCGCGAGCTTTTCTATGTCAATTATTTTGACGTGCGTTCAGCTCGTGCATAGCAGACAAAGAAGACTTCATATTCGAGGTCAGAGACGCACTAGGAACTTCATTCGCTAAAGCCTCGTGCTTTTCTCGGACAGATCAGAACGCACTGCATGCGTATTAATGCGGGTAAGCCATCGGCATTCCTGACGTACGCAGAAATGCCGTTTTTGAATCCTAAGGCGATCGCGGTTCCCTGCGCGTTTGCTGCGCCTCAACCGGGATGTTGGAGCCGCAGAGATAGAGTTTCTGGCGACGGTCGACCGACGCTCGGAGCAGATGATACTTGTGGGTGTGTACAGCTACTGCTGTTCTGCTCGGAAGTACTGGGGAATTGCTATGGGTGCGACAGCTTGCTCGCGATTCTGGTTGGGTGGTTTGCTACTCGTCGTGGCTTCGCTGTCTGCGTGTGGGGGCGATCGCTCGACCCCCGTTGCAGTCACTGCAGTGCCGGATGTTGCCGGTGCTCGACAGGCATCCCTCATTTTCAGTGGAGACCCCAAGACGGTTAGCCTCGAAGACGTAGCTCTCGCTGCTGCTTTACAAAATCTCCCTGTCCGCAACCGCGATGTGGAAACGCTGGCAGCCGCGGCGGCGAACCTGTTGAGCAGTGGCACGACGATCGCCCCTGCGAGCCTGACCCCCATTCCAACTGCCGCAAGTACGGATTATGCACTGCCGGAAGGCACGCTCGACCTAGCCGATGTAGCGGTCATGTTGGCTGGCAATCGGATGGCTGAGGCGGCAAAAGCCGAACTGGCCGCTGCCGCAACTGCTTTGCTAGGTAGCTCCCGCATCCTCCAGGCCGAGGATGTCGCAGCGATTCCGGGAGATAGCTTTCCCGGCGATCGCGGTCGAGCTGGAGGTGGGGCGCTGGTTCTGCTCGACGACGCGCGGGTCGCTCTGTCCAGCCCTATCGTGGATTCAATCGACCGCCTGCCCAGTAGAACCCCCTCTGGAGGAAATCTGTTCTTTCCACCCGGCGTCGAAATTCGATTTCCCACCCCCCCCAACACTCAGCGAGCGTTGCGAGTTAGTTTTAAGCCGCCACTGATGGCCTCTCGCATCGACGACCCGGAACCATTTACGGCTGAAGACCTAGGTTGCGATAGCAGCGGTGTTTGTCAACTGCCCGATATTGCCTTTATCGTGCCGCAAGGGTTTACGACGACGATTGAAGAGATCTCACACGACATTGAATATCGGTTTCTCGATCGCCAAGGTCGAGAGACGATCGTTTTGCGCAATTTGACCATTACCGCCGAAGAGCCACTCGATCTTGCGTCTAGCTTCGCTGAAGGCTTGAGATCGCTGCCTTTCATTCCCAGTGACGACCCGCTCACGACAGCCACAATTTCAGGAATTACCAGCCTCGATTTGTCGAATACTAATCTAGAGTCTTTACGAGGTATTGCTGTCTTTACTGCGCTACAAGAATGGGTTGCCAACGATAACGCGATCGTCGATCTGGCCCCCTTTAATGATTTTGGCAGTAGCTCCGTCTTGCGAACATTTGAGATGGCTAATAACAACCTCAATGATATTAGTCCTCTATCGAGATCGCCCGGCCTCAATCGGATCTTGCTATCTGGAAATAATATTTCAGATCTCACGCCTC
>JBCBTL010000531.1:0-2717 GCA_039818705.1 Cyanobacteria bacterium J06639_1 | reverse complement strand
GGCGATCGCCATTGCGACATGCGTAATCCGTCACAACATAGCATTCTCGTACACAGATAAATTTATTACATTCAACTTGTTTTTATGAGCTAAATCACATCGTATCTGATGTCTGAGTGGCAGGATTGGAGTTATGCAGCAGTTCTTTTGCGGAACTCGCAGATAGTCTGTGGAATGAACGTTTTTCCCAATCAGTGCAACTCGCACGGGAGGCAACGATGGAAGGCATATTTCCGGCAATTCTATTGATTCTGGCCGGTTTGTTCAGTGCGGCTGGCGGTTTTTTTAACTGGAATTGGTTCATGAACAGCCGCCGAGCCCGCTTTTTCTCGGCCATTATGACTCGCACCGGAGCCAGAATTTTCTACGTTATCCTCGGGTTAGCGATCGCGGGGCTCGGTGTCAAAATTCTCATCGACGTGAGCTAATTTCAGGCGATCGGGGTTCGCCCATTGACTAGCCATTCTGCTGCATCCAGGCAATACACTGCTGCATTTGCTGGCGAGTCGTGGCGCGATCGCCTTCATATCGCCTGCCGTGCCCTGGCAACACCCACTCGAACGAATATTCTGCTAGTTGCTTCATCGATTCGATTTGCTCCGCCCAAGAGTACCAGCAAGCATTTCGAAATGCGTACAAATGCCCGAGCGATGCAGATTTGGCCAAATGATCGCCGGAAAAGAGTATGCGGTTGTTGAAGAGTAAAACGGTGTGACCGCGCGTGTGACCGGGGACTGGAATGACGAGTAAATCCTCTGCGAGCTGGTAGGGAGCGCGACCGGAAAGCTGGATTTCGACATCGCGGGTGTCGGCAGATAGGTCAGCGTCGTGGAGGACGCGATCGCAGCCGAAATGCGCTCGAAATTTGGCATGGTCGGCTACGTCATCGCGATGCGTCAGGTAGAGATAGCGGATGCCACCCATCGCTTCCAGTTGCTTCACCAGGGGTGGGGCAAAACGAGGTGAATCGACCAACACGTTGCCATCAGGTCGCTGAATGACGTAGCTTGCTGCCCCGTAAGAACTTTCAGAGTGATACCCGCAGTGATAAACAGAGTCCGCCACGAGGACAGGAAAGCTTCGCTGCGCGGCTTTGATGTCGTGTGGCTTTTCGACCGTGCCGATGGATGCCGTCGGACAGGAGAGGAGAGCCTGCATTGCTCTCAAGCGCTCCAGATCGTCGCTAGGCTGATGCGCGACCGCTGACTGACCCTCCACGCGCGAAAATATTTCGGGAGCCATCCACCGACAGGTATCGCAATCGATGCAGGTGCGATCGACGTAGAAGTCGCCGCCGACATTCTGCGATCGCCGCTCTTTCAAATGAGCCACAGCCGCGCCCTCTCTTTCTAATGCTGGGTTCGACAGACGAACCTAATTAAATCGTAATCGGTATGGATATGATTTCCCAGGTTGAGCGAGACTTCGAGAAAGGCGATCGCGCGAGCGACTTCACGTACTCACGAAACACTCCCTGACACTAAGCGCGTCACGATCGCTTCAACTGCGGGTTCAAAGGCTCTTACCAAGGGGCCGAACACGACCGCTGCTCCAGCGGCGATGATAACCGTGCGAGCCTGAGCCGTGGCATCGCGAGCGATTGGCATATTTCCCAAATGCCATCTTAGATTAAGGCGCTAGGTTTCCTTGCAACTGTGCCTCTAGCTCGTGTTACTCGTGCCGATCGCGCGGTTATTTCTAAAGTGCTCCAGCAGCAGTGCAGTCGATAACACCACCGATGTGAGAGGTAATATTAAGCGATCGCAAGATCGGATATTCGGCCAAACCAAAGGGATAGTCAATCACTGTCACGGCTCCATTGCCCTGTTTGAAATGCCAAAACGCAGTGGAATCTAAATCGAATAGTTGGGAAATAATGGCTTTGTTCACCGCGTCGTGAGCCACGACCAATGCATCAGCATTTGGATCGTGATTCTCTGTTTTTCGGACGATGTCTTGCCAGGCTAAATGCGATCGCTCCCACACTTGACCCAAGTTTTCTCCGTCTGGCATTTGCACTGACGCTGGATCGCTTTGCCATGCTGCCAACTGACCGGGATAGCTGGCTTCAATTTCATGTTCGTACAGCCCTTCCCATTCGCCGTGGCTGATTTCCTGGAGATCGGCGATCGCCTCTAACCCCAGTGCCGCCTGTCCGTCTTTCGGGCTGCTGTGGCCGTCCAAAATTGCCATGGCGGTTTCCCAAGGACGCTTGAGCGGGCTGGAGAAGGCTAAGTCGAGGGGGATGTCTTTCAAAAACGCTGCCGCTTGGCTAGCCTGTCGCTGGCCGTTTTCATTGAGGGGGATGTCTCGCTGTCCCTGAAAACGCTGTTGACGATTCCATTCAGTTTCGCCGTGACGCACGAGTAGAAGACGCACGCCCGTCGTTTTGGGAGGCAGGCAAGTACCCAGGTGTGCTGTGAGATTGAGCGATTCGAGCTGGACGGAACCATCCCAACCGTTCGGGAAATTCAGGACGCTGATGGCGCAGTTGTTTTGGCCGATGCGCGCGTAGGCTTCGTAGCTCAACCCCAAGGCCGTACCGATGAGAGAGCGATTGATACCGCTGTGGCCGACGATCAAAAACGTGGGTATGTCGCCCGCCGGATGCTCTGGGAGGGGTTGAGCGCGCAGATGCTGCCACATTTGCTGCGCTTGTTCCCACACTTCACGCACGGGATAGCGCCCCTCTAGCTCTAGGTTGTGGGGGTAGTGTC
>JBCBTL010000530.1:0-2731 GCA_039818705.1 Cyanobacteria bacterium J06639_1 | reverse complement strand
CGCTCCAAAGCCGCCAGCGTTTGAGCCGTGCGTTCCACCTGCTCTTGCCACGCGCTCAGATTTTGCTCGCCCACCCAAAGCTGCTCGGTGCCGAGCAAAAAGTCCCATTCTTTTTGCAACACGTCGAACCGAGCCACCGCTGCCCCAAAAGGATTGCGATAGGGCACCTGCGCGGAAGGAATCCGAGACTGCTTCAGCACGCTTTGTAAGTCAGTGCTGTCGCTAAGCTGGCGAGTAGCGAACAGAGCAAAGCCACCTGTCGGCAGATCTCGCACCACCTGCATTTGATCGAGAAACTCCACCCGAGGCAAATCTAATAAATTCACGCTGGGCAAAAACAGAACGGGGGCTTTGCTGACTGCGTCGAGCGTCGGCTCCACCAATTGCTCCAGGCGGCGGGTGGTCTCGGCGTACGTCATCGGCACCAGCATGTCGATATCGCCGCGCCCGATCCAGATCTCCCACTGCTGTTGAAGCTTCTGCATCCGCTCGGTGTCCGGCATGGCATATACGGCGGTAGACATAATGACGCGCGGGTCGATGCTGCGAGCCGTTTCCGACGCTTGCGCCACAAAACTACTCACCTGGTCGGCGCGGAACTGCGTCCATTGCTCCCACTGCACGGGATTGCGTTTCGGGTCGATCGTCAGCGGATCGATTCCCGTGCGGCTTTGGAACTGCTGCCGTGCCGCGCGTCCGTAGCCAAATGTCGCCCGACTGCTAGGGTTCTGGAACGGATAACGAATGTAGTCGAGTTGAACGCCATCAACGCCGTAGTCCGCTACCATCTCGCGAATCATCGCCAATAGATAGCGGCGCGCGCCGGGGTTGGCCGGATCGAGCCACGTCTCGGGCTGGCCGGGAGGGAACATGTTGCCGCGGTTGTCTTTATTCGCCCAGTCGGGATTGGCTGAAATCACGGGGCCGGGGTAGGAACGCGGCAGATTGATTTCAGGCAGTACGTTGTGACGGGTGTTCCCGACCGCAAACGTCCACATCCAAGCGTGCAGCTCCATGTCGCGTTCGCGAGCGAGCTGGACGGCAGCTTTTAGCGGATCCCAGTTGCGCGTGAGGGGGTTTTGGGCGGGGGCAACTTTGCTGGGGTAGATGGGGAATCCGGCGTTGATCGTCTCGAAGAACACGGTGTTGATGCCAGCCGCTTCTAGGCGGTCGAACACTTCCGCCAAACGTTGGGGCGACCCTGCTTCTACGACCGTGCCCCGATCGAGCCAAATCGCCCGCACTTCCGGCAAAGCCGTCAGGCGATCGCTCGGGTAGTTCTTCCACAAACCCGCCATCGCACGCTCGTAAGACTGACGGGCGTGCTTGTGTCGCCCCGACTCCACCCATTCGGGCAGCATCTCGACGACTTCGCGCGCGTCTGCCACGACTTTTTGGTATCTCGCAGGGATGGCGCTGAGGGACGCGTCTTCGCTGCCGCTTTGGCGAGCAGTGGCGATCGCTGTCGTGTCGATCGCGTTCGCATCGGTGGTCAGAATCGCACTTTCCACCCGTCCGAGCAAGTTGCGCAGTTCCAACCGCATCGAAAACATCTCCAGCGTGTTGATCGGCAGCGCGGAGAGATCGCGTTCGAGCGCCTTCGATGCGGTTGGCGTAGTTGCGTTTTGGAGAGCGATCGCGCGGTCGAAACGCCGCAGCGCCGCATTCATCCACTGCACATCTACCTCAACGTTTTCGGGATCGTATGGGCGATCGCCCCAGTTCCACCCGAAGTAAATGCTGTTTTGGGTCGAAACGACGGCCACGGGGCGACCCGAAGCACTCTGCCACGTCGCACTCAAACGGCTCAGCATTCCTGCTGGCACCAGTTCGCCCCCTTCAATCTCGGTGCCCGAGGGGACGGTTTTCGCCCAGTCGTTGCCGGGGTAGTTCGTTGGGGTCACCGACGAGGCCGCGTCGATGTCCTCACTCCAGTACGCCCCCGCAACCTCGCGAAACTTCCCTTTTGCGTCGGCAGCAAGCGCCTGGTTGATAGGGCCGCTAACGATAAGCCGACCGCCCTCGTCTTGCATCCAGGTGTCGATCGCCTCTAGATGCTCGGAGTCGAGCTGAACGGCATTGGGGAGAAACAGTACCCGCGCGTCGCTCAGTTCGTAAAGATCTAGGTCTCGTCGCTCCAACACTCGATAGTCGACGTTGGCCTGTTGGAGCTGCTGTTCGATCTGCTTCCACTTTTGGGGGGCACCCGAGTCGCGCACTACGGTGACGGTCGGCAGCGCGATCGCGGGTAAGCTCAACACGGCGGCGATCGCCACAGCTCCAACGCCGCTTGCCAAAGCCGAGCGCACCCGAGTGACCCATCCGCGACGCAATGCTGCAGAGAATTTGAGCCGTAGAGGAAAGACCATAAGGGCAACACCCGGGAGTAGCGAACGAACAGTGCGATCTCGGCAAAACTCACTATCATATCCGCATCCTCAGCAAAAGCATCGGGGGATATTCCAGATTTTGCCGCCACATTATGATACCCAATGAACCTATGGATTCTTAACGTCTGCGTAAGCATTTCTGCTCGAATCACCGCCCCCTACGATCGCAACACGACGGCGACGAGCGAGATCGGGTTCCTTCGGCGACCTCAAAAAATCGGGTGACACAGAACAGCGCGATCGCTACTGAGCGAGTGTAGGGTGATGGCAGCTTGATGCTCGCACTCAACCAACGCACCAGAATTTCATGTCCGATCCGATCGCTTCCCAACCTCCCACCG
>JBCBTL010000529.1:0-2734 GCA_039818705.1 Cyanobacteria bacterium J06639_1 | reverse complement strand
CCACTATGCTTGCGGGTGCTGAAATCCCTGAGGGCGCTGAAATCATTGATGCCCGTGGCTGGGCGATCGGGCCCGGTCTGGTCGATCTTTACGCTCGTACGGGCGAACCGGGCTACGAGCGCCGCGAAACATTAGATTCTTTGGCTCGTGCGGCGCTGGCTGGAGGGTTTACCCAGGTGGCGTTACTGCCCAGCACCGATCCCGTAACCGATACGCCTGCCCAAGTCGCTCGTATCCGGCAGCATCACCAGGTTGGGCTAACGCCGCACTGTTTGCCGTTGGCGGCGGTGACCCGAGGACGATGCGGTGAAAGCATGACGGACTTTGCTGAATTGGCTGAGATGGGGGCGATCGCGTTTTGCGACGACTCCGAACTGCTGCCGCTGGAATTGCTCCGCCGCGTGTTGGATTATCTCGCTCCTTTGCAAAAGCCCCTGTTTATATGGCCTTGCCACGCCGAGCTGGCGGGGCGGGGGGTGATGCAAGAGGGCGCTCGATCGCTGCAATTAGGTCTGCGTGGCGTGCCAGCCATGGCTGAAACAGCAGCGGTGGCAGCCGTTCTGGAGATGCTCTCGCCCCACAGTCCGCCGGTGCATTTCATGCGCCTGAGTCAGGCTCGCAGTCTGGAACTGGTTTCACAGGCGCGACAGTCTCATCTCTCGGTGTCAGCGAGTACGACGTGGATGCATCTGCTGTTGTGCGATCGCGATATTGAAACGTATCGCTATCATCCCGCGCTGCATTTGCATTCGCCGTTAGGGACAAACTCCGACCGCGAAGCGTTGATCGATGCAGTGCGTGCGGGGGAAATCGCGATCGCGACCGATCACAGTCCATACGCATTTGAAGAGAAAAATGTCCCTTTTGCCCCTGCGCCTCCGGGGGCGATCGGGTTAGAACTCGCTTTGCCCCTGCTGTGGCAACATCTCGTGTCAACGGAAAAACTTTCGGCGTTAGCGCTGTGGACGGCTTTGAGCGTCCATCCAGCTCGTATTCTCGGCTTGGAACCTCCTCAACTTCACGCCAAGTCAGGTGCGAACTGCATCTTGTTCGATCCAGATCGCACCTGGGTTGTCGATACCAACACGCTGCACAGTCAGTCGAGCGCTACGCCTTGGTTGGGGAAAACCCTAGCGGGCAAGGTGCTCGGTTGCTGGCTTGACGGAGGTTGGGTGCCAACGAGCTAGCGGCTGGCGTAGGCGGCGATTTTTTCTTCGACATCGCGATCGCCTGCGGTTTGGATGTCTTTCAAATGGCTGGGCTTGAATTTCGGATCCATCAAGCGATCCTCAGCTCCGGCCACGTTCATTTGGCCTTCCATCATTTTCCGCAGGATTTGCGTGCGCTTCTGCCGCCCGATCAGCAACGCTCCCACCAGCTTGTCGTCTTTGAACGTCAGCTTAAAGTACGCAAATGGATCGGCACCCGGATCGTAAGTTCGCGAGGTGAATCCTTCATCCTCAGGCGGATTGAAGACTCCTAGCAGCGTGTAGGGTAAGTCGTAGAGCACTCCAGCGTTGTAGAACAAGCCTTCTTCATAGCGCTTCGGCTGGCCGAGCAGGTTCGTGGCAGCAATCATGCCCTGCATGGTGGCGACTTGCCAGGTGCGATTGGGTCGCCAGCCGACCATCTGACTGTCGTTGAGCCAAGTACAGTCACCTGCTGCGTAGATGGTGTCGAAGTTGGTTTGGAGGTGAGCGTCAACGGCAATGCACCCACGTTCGAGCTGCACGCCAGATCCGGCCAAAAACTCGGTGTTGGCTCGGATGCCGCAGCAAACCCCGACCAGATCGGCTGGAATCTCCTCGCCTTCGCTCGTACGCACGGCGATGACATTGCCGTTCTCGTCACCGATGATTTCGCTAGCCGATGTTTTCAAGCGGAAGTCCGCTCCACTTTCGCGGACGCGTCGGGCGATGACTTCCCCCGCATCAACGTCCGTGAGTGGCTCTCCCAGGCGATCGCCTAACTGCAACATCGTTATGGCTAGCCCTTGGCGCTCCATGCAATCGGCTAACTCCAGACCCAGAACTCCGGCACCGATGACAACGGCATTCTTAGCCGTTTTGGCACGCTCTTCATACCACAGCGTGTCTTTAAGATCCCAATAGCCGACTCGGACTCCCGCCAAATTCTTTTCGATGCCCGCGATCGGGGGAGCCACAGCGCGTCCGCCCGTAGCCAGAATCAACCCGTCGTAATTGAGGTCGACACCGTTTGCCAACGATAAAACCTGTGCGATCGGATCGATGCGGCTGACTCGACCAGCGACCACTTCGATGTTGAGGGTCTCATATTCTGCTGGCGATTTCACGATGAGTGAGTCTAGCGTGGTGTTGCCTTGCAGGTAGGTGGATAGCGACAGACGACGGTAGAACGGATAGTTTTCACCGTTGACGACCTGAATGGAGGCTTCGGCATCCTGGCGACGGATTTGCTCGGCAGCGCTAATACCCGCCACTCCAGCTCCCACAATGACGTAACGTTTGGCCATAACTGCGCTCGACTCCGTAGCGTTTTTTTCAGTCTAGGAACTGGGTTTGGGTGGCCGAGAGGTTCGCTGGTATTTCTTAACCGTCACCTGCCAATCGTTACGGTTGATTGCAAAGTAAGAGCCCGGGCAAGGCGCGATCGCCTTGCTCGGAATTGATGTAGTTCGCATACATATTGCTCTTGCCGTTTTGGTCCGGATACAGAGATTCGGACCAAAACGGCAAGAGCAATATGTATGCGA
>JBCBTL010000528.1:0-2735 GCA_039818705.1 Cyanobacteria bacterium J06639_1 | reverse complement strand
GTCGATTTCTGTCCAGCTCAGGTCGGGAGCAATTTTGACCAGGATGGGCTTGCGATCGCGGTTGCGCGCTTGCAGTCGCTCTAGGATTTCTTGCAAAGAGGCTTTGGCCTGAAGTTCGCGCAGTCCCGGCGTATTGGGCGAACTGACGTTGACGACAAAATAATCGCCGAAGGGATAGAGGCGCTCGAAGCTGAAGGCATAATCCGCAGCCGCTTCGGGTAGGGGCGTGACTTTGGATTTGCCCAGGTTAATGCCCAAGGGCATGGCGCGATCGCGCGTTTTCTCCTCCACGGCAAGCTGAGCCGCCACGGCCTCAGCCCCGCGATTGTTAAAGCCCATGCGGTTGAGCACAGCCGCATCGTCAGGCAATCGAAACAGGCGCGGCAGCGGATTGCCTCCCTGCGCTTTGGCCGTTACCGTACCGATCTCGGCAAAGGCAAAGCCGAGCTGCGACCACGCGGCGATCGCCTCGGCATTCTTATCGAACCCGGCAGCTAGCCCCAGGGGATGACCGAACTCAAGTCCCCAAAGGGACTGATGCAAGCGGCGATCGGGGTCAGGTTGCCAAGCGCGTAGCAAAGGGCGGGCGATCGGACTGCGACCGAGGTAGCTAGCCGTCGCAACGGTCAACCGATGTAAATCTTCTGGGTCGTAGCGAAACAGCCAGGGGCGCAGTGTTCGGCGATACATGGTGCGGGTTCCAGAGGCAGATAGGTTATCACTAACAAACGGGCTGTCGCGCTGGCAGGAGGATAGCGACGGGCGCAGTGGTTGTCTGTCACGACCCGTTTCCTGTCACAGACCTGTCACAGACCTGTCACGCATCGGTCATAGATGTCAGCCCTGGTAGATGTCAGCCCTGGTAGATGTTAGCCCTGGGCGATCGCACTCGCCCCAACCATCGCACATTCGGACGAGGTATCACGATGGCGCTCCACGCAGAATTGCACCGACACTTGGGAGGCTCAGTCGTCCCTCGCGTCCTGTGGCGCTATCTGAAACGCAAAGGCGATCCCTTAGCGGAGAAATACGCTCGCTACCCTGACTTTGAAGAGTTCTACACGCGTCCGCGCAATACGCTGGACGAATATTTGGAGCTGCACTCGCTGGTCGAGAAAGTCCAAACGCTAGAAACGCTCCCCTACTTTATCTATCGCTTGCAGCGCGGAGCCTACACGTTTGAAGACCTAGCCTATCTAGAAATTCGCTACACGCCCTATTTGCGCACCGACCCCAGCTTGGATGAAGGCGATCGCATCAAGCAGATGCGGCAAATTATCGACGTGGTCGGTGCAGCTACGCAGCAAACCGAGTTTCCCATCGTCACCAGCCAGATTTTGTGCCTGCACTCCCGCCTCCCCGATCGCGTCAATCGCGCCATCGTTGAAGCCGCTGTCGCCTCCCCTCACGTCTGCGCCATCGACGTAGCTGGGGGAGATACTGCCTACCACGATCGCATGGACGAATGGGTTGACTTGTACAAGTACGCCCTCGCTCGCGGCCTCAAGACCACGGCTCACCTGTACGAAACCCCCGCCGGATGTTTCCCCGAACTGCTGCCGTTTGTCTCTCGCATCGGGCACGGTATTCAAATCCCGCTGCTGCATCCCGAACTGCTCCCGGCGATCGCCAGTCGCAACCAGTGCCTAGAGGTTTGTCCGACGACCTACCTCAAAACGGGGACGCTGCCCGATTTGTCGCCGCTCAAAGCCGTGTTCGATCGCTGTTTTGACGCGGGGGTAGACATTGCCATCTGTACCGACAACGCCGGATTGCACAACGTGCGCTTGCCGTTCGAGTACGAAAACCTGCTCACCCTAGATTTAATTTCCTTCGAGCAGCTTCAAGCCTGCCAGCGAGCCGCCTTTCGACACGCCTTCGCATGGCCGCACCCCAAATCTCCGGCGGAGATGCTGCGACCGACCCCTCCCGCCGTTCCCACCCCCAACCCCGCGTTTCCCTGAAGCCCCACTTGCGGTCTCATCCCCGCGGGCAGTGTGGCAAATCTCAGTCCTGCAGCCGGGACAAGAGCGGGTGGGTAAGCTGGAAGAAACGTCGATGAGACTCCCTTTGGTACGAGCCCACTCTGGACGTATTCCAAGGCTTACTCCAACTGATGAAGTCTCAGAAACAGCGCGAACGAACGGATGAATCTATACTGATGCGTTAGTGTGTTGCACCGCCGCGACACGAGTTCGAGGCGATCGCGAAAACTCGGTGAGGGGACTGAGGCGAACCTGTCAAACCGTCGCGTTGACCGAAGCAGTTGACCAAAGCGTACGTCGGCAAGTCAGCGCAGTTGAGGTGAGTTGATGAAGCGATGCTGAGCAAACCCCCAGCTCCCAAGCCCCGATTCGGACGGGAACGATTCGCAACGTGGTGGCTCGGCCAACAGGCCAACTTGTCGCCCGATGTTTGGTGCTGGAAGACCACGCTGAAGCGGGGGACGCTCTTCGCGATCGTGGTTCTGTTGCTGACAGCGGCTCACGGCTATCGCTATTACAACGAGCCTCAACTTACCGTTGCCAGCATCGCCCCCAAAACTGAATTCGCGCCAGAAAACCGAAACATCATCGATGAATTAGCCACCGAGTCTCGCAGAGAACGGTTGAGGCGCGAAGCCGTTCAGGCATTGCAGGTGGACGAGTCCCTCAATCTCGCCATGCGCGGCGCGTTGGATGCACTCTGGGCTGATATCGATCGCGTCGTCCCCACTGTCCCGGCCTTCCCCTTCG
>JBCBTL010000527.1:0-2737 GCA_039818705.1 Cyanobacteria bacterium J06639_1 | reverse complement strand
ATCGCGGCGTTCAGCCGATCGTGTACGAGCGCCGCGACGTGTTAGGCGGTCTGGTCGCAGCCTGGAAAGACGAAGATGGCGACTGGTACGAAACGGGTCTGCACGTCTTCTTCGGCGCTTATCCCAACATGATTCAGCTCATGAAGGAGTTGGACATCATCGATCGCCTGCAATGGAAAGACCACACGTTAATTTTCAATCAGCCCGACAAGCCCGGCACGTATTCTCGCTTCGACCATCCCAGCGCATTGCCCGCGCCCCTGAATGCGATCGTGGCGATTTTGCGCAATAACGACATGCTCTCGTGGGGCGAAAAAATCGAGCTGGCGATCGGCCTCGGCCCCGCCATGCTGCGCGGCCAAAAATACGTCGAGGAAGTCGATAAATACACGCTGCTGGAGTGGCTGAAATCGCAGGGAGTAAGCGATCGCGTCAACACTGACGTTTTCATCGCCGCCTCGAAAGCCCTCGCCTTCATCGATCCCGACGACATCTCTGCCACGGTTCCTTTGACGGCGCTCAACCGCTTTTTGCAAGAGAAAAACGGCTCCAAAGTCGCCTTCTTGGATGGCTCCCCCACCGAGCGCCTCTGTCAGCCAATGGTGGACTACATCGAAGCTCACGGTGGCGAAGTTCATCTGAACGCGCCCCTCAAGCACATCGTCACGAACGAAGACGGTTCCGTCAGCCACTTCGTCATGCGCGGCCTGGACGGTCAGCCGGACTGGGACGTGAAAGCAGATGCTTACGTCTCGGCGTTGTCGGTCGATCCGCTTAAGGCCATGTTGCCGGAAGCGTGGCGCGGCATCGAATTTTTCCAGAAGATGCAGCAGCTCGAAGGCGTGCCCGTCATCAATATTCACCTTTGGTTCGATCGCAAGCTCACCGATATCGATCACCTGCTGTTCTCCCGCTCGGATATCCTCAGCGTCTACGCCGACATGAGCAACACCTGCCGGGAATACGAAAACAGCGATCGCTCCATGCTCGAACTGATTCTGGCTCCGGCGGCGAACTACATTTCAATGTCGGAAGACGAAATCGTAGACGTGACCATGAAAGAGCTGGCACGCCTGTTCCCCGACCAAATTCCCGCTCCGGCGCAGTTGCTCAAGGCCAAAGTGGTGAAAACGCCGCGATCGGTGTACAGCGCTGTAGCCGGAACCGAGGCGCTCAAACCCACCCAGGTCACTCCCATCGAGAACTTCTTCTTGGCGGGCAGCTACACCAAGCAGCGCTTCCTCGGCAGCATGGAAGGTGCGGTGTGTTCGGGTAAGGTGGCGGCGAATGCGATCGGCGATCGCCGCGATCGGCTCGAAGCTCGCTCGGACGCGCAGGTTCCCGCCGCTGTGGGATAATCTGCCTGTCTTCAGTTGCCGATTGGGGCGGATTGAAGACGTGACGCGCTCGAAGAGTTGTAACGGTTGCGGCGTGCATGGAAACGAACGTTGACGATGTTTGTAAGGAGTGGGAGGGTTCATGATTGCCCTTGAGCAGTCGATCGCGCTCTGTCGTCAGGTGACGGCGAAACACGCCAAGACGTTTTATTTAGGCTCGCTTCTGCTACCTGAGGCCAAGCGCCACGCTATCTGGGCGATCTACGCCTGGCTGCGCTTGACCGACGAACTGGTAGACGGTCTCCCCGCCGCTACTACTACCCACGAGACTCTAGACGAGTGGACGGCGCAGATGGAGCGCATGTTCTCGGAGGGCGTTCCCGCTAGCGATACCGATGTCGCTCTCGTCAACACCATCGAAAAGTTCGATTTACCCGTCGAACCTTTCCGGGAAATGCTGCTCGGCCAGCGCATGGACTTAGAGCGCGATCGCTACGAAACCTGGGAGGATTTGCGCCTGTACTGCTACCGCGTTGCCGGAACCGTGGGCGAAATGTCTTCAGCAATCATGGGGTTTGCTCCTGGCGAATACGCGATGGAAGAAGCGATCGCCTTAGGCATGGCGATGCAGCTTACGAATATCTTGCGAGACGTGGGCGAAGACGCGCGCCGAGGCCGAATCTATCTCCCCATCGAAGATCTGAAGCGATTCGACTATTCCGAGCGGGATTTGTTCGACTACGCGATCGATCGCCGCTGGATGGATTTGATGAAGTTTGAAATCCAGCGCGCTCGCGACCTCTACGCTCAGGCCGAATCGGGTATTTCCTCGCTACAAAAAGACTCCCGCTGGCCGGTGTGGGCTTCGCTGATGCTCTATCGGCAGATTTTGGCGTCGATCGAGCGGAATAAATATCAAGTTTTCCGCACCCGTGCCTACGTCTCGACTTTGAATAAAGCCGTTGCCCTTCCTCTGGCTTGGTGGCGCGCGCAATATCGCTATTGAAAACTCGCGATCGCCAATGAGGGCAGTGCTAGTCACGCTGCCCTCGTCGAGTGTCTGAGATGTTTAACGGCACGTCGTTGACGTTAGCGCGCGGCGAAATCGCGAGTCAGTTTGAGGGCAATGGGTCGCTCGGGGTCGATCACAACAACGCGCGGTGCAGTCACGTTGCCGACAGTGGCTCCCACAGCTCCTCCGGCTAAAACTTCCTCGACCTCAATCTTGCGATCGCCCGTAAACCCGCCAATGAGCGCCCCCGCGGCAGCGCCAATCGCGCCATCTTGAACCACCTGGCGAGTTCCGGTTTGGCGCGGGTCTTTCACGTCTTTGAGCACGTTGGATTGAGCAGCAAGCGCAAACGTCTGACTGTTAATGGTGGCGCTTTCCGCCACGAAGC
>JBCBTL010000526.1:0-2738 GCA_039818705.1 Cyanobacteria bacterium J06639_1 | reverse complement strand
GGCCATGCCCATCTGTTGCACTTCCGGCATGGGGCGATCGGCGTACAATCCTGCATCGACAATCTTTTGACAAATTGCCTCTTTGAGCGCGTAATTCTTCTGCGGATCTTCACGATATTCCGCAATTAAATCTCGAAGGTTGAGAAGTTCTTTATATAATCCTGCGCGTCCGTAGGGAGGCACATTATGAGAAATGAGTACGCCATAGCCGCGCCGTTTGGCTAGCATTGATTCTGACGGGTTATTAGCCGCATAAACGTACAGATTAGGCAGATTTCCCAGTAAGATATCCGACCACGAATAGCCCGTATTTCCTAAAGGAGAACCCGGCAACCATTCCACCGTGCCGTGCATTCCGAAGTGAACGATCGCATCGGCCTGAAAGTCTTTTTGCAACCACTGATAAAAGGCGGCGTATTGCGGGTGCGGCGTTAAATCTCGCTCGAACATCAGTCGCATCGGATCGCCCGCCAATCCCAGCGGCGGCTGCACGCCAATCCACACGTTCCCGAGCTGCACGCCGCCGAGTAAAAAGCGATCGCTAAACGTCCGAATGCCGCTCTCAGTCAGCGACGTCCACTGCTTTTCGATGCGAGAAGTAAGTAAATACCCCAACCAGTCTCGCAGCGTCGGCGCGTCAACGGTAGCGGTTTGGCGATCGAGGGTTTCTAGATCGGCGAGTTGATTCACGAACAGCCCGTCGGCGTACTTCACCTTGTCGAGCAGCATCTCTCCCGCTTCCGGGAGATCGCCAACGTCGTACCCCTCGCACTTGAGGGCGTGCAGCAGCGCCAATAGCGAGTCCGGTACGTTGAGCAAAGCCGCTGTTCCTACGGCTCCATATCCCGGAGGAAAGCCATACAGTACGATCGCCACTTTCCGCTCGACAGATGGCTTTCGACGCAGCTCGATCCACTGCCGCAAGCGTCCAGTGAGCCGTCGCACCCGTTCGGGAATCAGGTAAATGCGATCGCCCACCAATCCCCCCAACGGAATCGCGTCGATCGCGCCGTCGAGTTCCGGTAGAGCGTACAGCACGACGCTTTGCAAACCGCCGATGCCCTGACGCGTCCAGGAGTGAATGTCTTGAATCAACAGCGGCGCGGCCACGACATAGGGTACGTTTTTGGCGCTGAGAATGGTTTTCGCCACTTCGACCTGTCGCCCTGCTTCCATCGAGCCAGCGGGGCCGCCTACCAGGGGGAAACCAATAGTGGAGGCGATCGCGTCCACGCAAACGGCTTCGGACGAAAGCGATCGAATCTCGATGTTTCCTCGTTTCCGTTGCTCCTGCTCGTCAGGCGTAGTCATCCAGTCGCGAACGGCTAAGTGACCTTCAACGCCATTGATAAAAATGGGTAATGGGAGTAGGCTTGCCTGCTCGAAAAATTCGATGAGTTGCGAGATGTAAGGCTGTTGCGTGATGACGTGTTTGCGGTACAGCAATATCCCTACGGTCGGCCATTGGCGTGCATCCGGCTTGCGCTGGAGATACCACTGCACGTAAGCGCGAGGCGACTCGAAATAGCCCTCGTGTTCGGGGTGCAATAGCCCCATATTCGGCGTTTCTACCGGAGGTGGAACCTCGCCAAACGATAACTCTAAATACGTTTCGGCTAGGTATCCCAGCAACGACACGACGTTCTCAGTTCCGCCAGCATTCCAATAGCCGTAAATGACCAGCCAATTACGCAAGTCTTGGACTTTGCGCACGGGCACGTATTTCAGCAATTTCGGGCCGACTTTCAGAAAGCTGAGATATCCGGCTAGCTTGTCTTCTTCGCGACCGCTGCCGAATTTATCCAGCAAAAACTTAACGGGTTTGGGCATTCCTTGGGGGCGATCGCCAATGGCGAATTTCCCTAACTTCGTCAGCGCCATCAACTCCAGCGCCGACTCGAAAATCAACCGAATTGGGACGGTCTGAAGGCGCTCCCGCAGCCACATCACCTGGTCGTAGTCGAATAGCAAGCTGCCAAAGAAGACATCGGCTCCGGCTAGCGCGGCTTCAACCTCGTTGGGATGGGTGGTGAGATCGCGATCGCTAAACGCACGCACGTCTAGGTCGGGGCAGCGCACTCGCGCGAGCGCGGCAGCGTCGCGATATAAATCGGCGTTAAACGATTCAAATCCGGCAATGAGAACGATGCGAGCCATACGCGCGGCGGCGATCGCAGAGATCGACCTTGCTCTCCTGCTTCGATCTTAGATCTGAACCTCCAGCTTGGAGGAAGCGATCGCCGACAAGCGCCGCTCCATTACTGCCGACACCGCCAAACGCTTAGCCCGCTACTTCGGCCACGATGCTGCGTCCTAGCTCAGCCTTCAAGCGGCCTACGACCTCAAAACCCCTCCCACTCCCGAACAAAATCCTCAAAGGCATCGAACCGCGTGCCGCTGAACGTCCTGCATGCTGCTCGAATAACCTAGCGTTAACTCCCCAAACAGCCCCTCGGTTATCGCCGCTGAGCTGTCTGATTTAACTGCTGAGAGGGCAAAACGGCACTACTTGCGCGCAGTTTCAGAGGGACGGGCGTTACCTTCCGCCTGCAAGCGAGGCAGATTGCGATCGCCGTAGCGCAAGATTGCTTCGAGCGCGACCAAGCGGTTTTCCCAGGTGTTGACGCGGTAAGCATTCTTCAGCGCATCCAACCGCAGCCACTCGGGTAGATTTTCCCGGAGTGCCGTCACCTCAGAGCGCGCTTTTTGCAGTGAAGCAGAGTTTGGCGATCGCTCCA
>JBCBTL010000525.1:0-2739 GCA_039818705.1 Cyanobacteria bacterium J06639_1 | reverse complement strand
CTGGCGAGCGACTTGTCGTACTGTTCCTCGGGAGTCAGTCCTGGCACTGCGTCGGAGCCGATTTCTGAAGCTGCGGGTTGCGTGCCTGTCGTGCTGCCAGGAGGAGATACGGGGATTGTTGGGGTTTGGCGCGTCACAGTTTCGCGCGGAGCGACTGGCTGCGATCGCCGCGCGCCAGAGGTGCTACCCGACGGGCGGGAGGGCGTTGAAGAGCCCGAGCCGGTTAGGTCTTCTGCCTGTTGCTCCAGACCCGTGCGGCGCTCTTCTTGCTCCGTTCTGAGCTGTCTGGCGCGGCGAATCACGTTCAGTTGGGCGCTAGCGGGTTGCACCCGACCCACCGAAAGTAAGGCGATCGCGCTCAGTACCAACGGGATACCTCGGACTCGCATTGTCTTTCTTTGAGCCATAACGATCCCTCGAACACTACGATTTCATTATTCCTGGCCGCTTGGCGATCGCGCTAGCGGTGAGATCGATCGCTTTCGGCAGGAGAAACGCGATGGCAATTTCGGAGACTCGGTACGTACTGGCGGTGCTCGATTTGGAGGCTTCCGCTCGCTATTACCGAGATGTTTTAGGCTTTGACATTCAAGAAATAGGCGATCCGGGCTGGCGGTTTTTCGTGAAAGACCGTTGCTGCATCATGGCCGGAGAATGCCCGGATGCAACTCCAGCGGGCGACCTGGGCGACCACTCGTATTTCGCCTACATGCTAGTTGACGACATCGATCGCTATTACGACTTCACTCGCGCGAACGGCGCGCAGATTCTCAAGCCCTTACGGGACGAGCCGTGGGGGATGCGCGAATTTGCCATTCAAACTCTCGACGGACATCGGATTATGTTCGGTTTCGATCTCGATACCTGAGGGGCGATCGCCTCAGCCCAGCTCGAATGTCGTCACGCCAAACGTGCGGCTTAACGACAGATCGGGTAGGGAGTGCGCGTACATTCTGGCTGTTTCAAAAACGACGCGCATGTCATGAGATTCAGCCAGATGAACTGCGTCAGGATTGATTTCAGGTACGTCGAGATAGAACGGTCTGTCTGCTTCAACTGTGGAAATCAGATGGTAGAAGATCGCGTCTGCAATAGGGGCAGAATCTGCAAATAAAGGGCCAATTTTGTACCCAATTTGGCAAGGTCGAATGACACCGTATCCTTGCAAAATTCCATCTCGCACGACTCCCAAAGCATGACTGTGAGGCTGAACGATCCAATGTTGGAGAAATGCCGTTCGTTCGGTGGGGAAGAACGCGCGATCGTACTCAAGAATTCGGGGGATCGCGATCGCCGACAGCGGCACGAGTGAACATGCTGACTCCAATCGTGACGAGATCTCGGATGAAGGGCGATCGCCTCCAGTCACTCCTGCGTAGCGGATATTTCGGTGCGCCAGCTTGAATCCCGACTTGATGTAAATGGGCTGCTGCTCCACTACGCCATCCAGCCCGATTGCGCGTCCGGCCAGTGAGGCGAGTCCGGCTTGCCACAGCGCGTAGCCGTATCCCCGACCGCGATACTCCGGCTTGACGATATAAAACCCTATGAAGCCAAATGTTTCGCCGTACTTCACGGCTGAAATAGACGCAATCGGCTCGCCCTCTAGAACTCCCATCCAATAGCCACTCGGATCGGCGGCAAAGAAACTCTTGGCATCGTATAGGCCGGGATTCCAGCCCTCCGCGGCTGCCCAGGCGATCGCCGTATCGAGGTCGTCGCGGCTCATGGGGAGAATGTTGTACTGTGGCTCTGCCATCCGAGCACCTGTTATCGAAGGGACTCAATACACGCCATTGTCACTCAAGCTGGGCGTTCCCTCGTTTAAGCGCTCTCCCGTTCAGTTGAAGGCAGATAGAGGGTTCCGTCTAGAGTTTTGCTGCAAGGGATTGCCGCGAAGGGCGATCGCGAGATACCACTGGGGCAGTACGCTACTGCTCGCCATGACTGCCGCTACTTTTCCCACTCGCCGCCAGCTTCAGGAACGTCGCCGCGAACTCCGCCGCCGCTATCGATCGCGCTACTTGAAAAACTGCTGGCGCATTCTCGTTTCCGCAGGGCTGTTGGGGGGCGCGATCTATGGGATTCGTCAGCCGATTTGGTCGATCGCCAGCTTGGAGGGGGTTGAGGTGGCTGGAAACGTGCTGTTGTCCGCCGAACGGGTGCGATCGTATGTCGAAACGCAGTTTCCACAGGTGCTCTGGCACGTCGAACCAGGGGCGATCGAGCGTCAGCTCGAAAGCCACGCCCTCATTCGCCAAGCTCGTATTAATCGACAGCTCTGGCCGCCGACTGTCTCGATTGAAGTAGAAGAACACGAACCTGTGGCTCGCGCCAAAGTTGAAGGCGTAGTTGGCTTGGTCGATCGCGATGGCGTGTGGGTGCCCCTCCACAACGAAGCGCCCATTCCGTCTCATCAAGCGTGGCAGTCGCTGTGGGTGGAAGGCTGGGAGTACCATCACCCCGAAGACTGGGCGGATTTGCTGCACGCCGTCCAAAACAATCCCGTAACGATCTCGCATATCGACTGGACGACCAGCAGTAATCTCGTGCTTACAACCGAATTGGGCAAAGTGCATCTCGGGTCGCTGCCGGAAAGCGCCCCCAACCGGACGAGCGATCGCCCTGTGGCGACTTACGTGACCGAAAAGCTCCAGGCACTCGACAAACCCGATCCCATGTAGTGCGTCGCCGCCAATGCCAACGGTGGTGGATTGGCCGAGACCCGCGGCAGAGCAG
>JBCBTL010000524.1:0-2743 GCA_039818705.1 Cyanobacteria bacterium J06639_1 | reverse complement strand
CCGCTATTGGACGATCGCGGCAAGCGGATGTGGGAACTGCTGATTTGCGATCGCACCGGCAGTTTCCAGTGGTCTCGCTACTGCGCCAACACCCAAGCCACCACGCCCTGGGTGGCCGAACAGCTTCAAAGTGCGATTGATGAAGCGCCCGTTCGCCCCACCCAAATACGGGCGTTTCGCGATCGCGTTAAAACGATTCTGGAACGCTCCTGCGAGCGTGTCGGCGTGCCTCTCAAAATGAGTCGCCGCGTCTTTACCCTTCAGGGGTGGCTGCGTCAGCGCAGTCGCGAGGTGTATCCCAACGAAGCAGACTACACTTATGCCCCCGAAGAGTTGGCGATCGCGATCGACATGGAGCGCACGCCGCCGCTCCCCCTGGCTGATGCGTTGCAGCCCGACCGTTGGGCGATCGTGACGCTGCGGGTCAGTGACTTCAAAGACGCAGCCGAGTGGGAGACGGAGTATCGCGAGCTATTCCCGGTGGATTGGAGTCAGTTTGACGACGATACGGTCATTCCCGGACTCCTGTTGTTCTCCACGCGATCGCGACCGTTAGCCGCGTGGATGGCCGGTGCCGACCCCGTCTTTCTGAAAGCCTTCGGTGGCACCCAAGCCGGTCTCGTGCTCGAATCGGGCATGAGCGATCGCCGCATTGTGGCTCGGTTTTCAGACGATAAAACTCGTTCAGAAGGGCGCGGCTTTGAAGATCGCAAGCTCGACGCGCGCGGTTTGCACTTTATGGGCATTCAAACCGACCCGCGATCGCAGTCTTTTGCTGGGTTGTGGTTGCTACGAGATGTCGATTGAGGTAGGTGCGAGTCTTGCCAGAAGCTACTTTCCAACAGCTTTTAACGCTAGCTCGACAGCACGGCGCGAGCGATGCCGAAGTGTACGCCACAGGTTCGCGATCGCAGCTCGTCACGTTTGAAGGCAACCGCCTCAAGCAGCTCGAAACGATTTCGGCTGAAGGCGTGGGACTGCGGCTATGGCGAAACGGTCGCTGTGGCCTCGCCGTTGCCTATGGAGCCTTCGACCCGAAAACGCTGGTGGATAAGGCGATCGCCCTGAGTCAACTGGGCGAAGCAGCTCCCGTCTTACTCGCCGAAACCTCCCCTGAGACCTGGAAACTCCCCGTGCTGCAGCCCTCAGTCGAGAGCATGGTGGAACAGGGGGAGGCGACGATCGCATCCTTGCGCGATCGCTATCCCGACACGATTTGCAGCGGCGAGTGGTCGCTCGACTTCGACACGACTCGGCTGCTCAACACGCGGGGCGTAGACTGCCACTTTTCAGATTCATCCTTGAGTGCCTCGGTCGGTGTGGAATGGGTACGAGGGGATGATTTCCTCGAAGTCGGCATCGACGAAACTGTCTCTCCACGTCCGTCGGTGTTGAATGTGTCACTGCACCCCGATCGCTGGACGGAGGCGATCGCCCTGCGCTTGGACTGGGCGACTCGCACTCTGACCCCCCCTTCCGGTACATATCCCGTCATCTTTACCCCCAACGCGGCTACGGTGCTGTTGGAGACGGCGATCTCCGCCAGCAACGGCAGGCACGTTCTGCAAAAAACATCCCCCTGGACGGATAAATTAGGCCAGCAGGTCGTCTCACCGCTGCTGACAGCCATTCAAAAACCACCTTTCGGGCCGTTCGGAACGCCGTTCGATGACGAGGGGATTCCCTGTCAAGAGGCGATCGCGATCGACCGAGGCCATCTGAAGTCGATTTCCTGCGACTTACGCACGGCTCGCGCCCTCGACATGCCCGCAACTGGCAACGGCTACCGCTCGGGTTTAGGCAGCTACCCCCACCCCGGACTCATCAACCTCGTCTTGCCTGAAGCCACTACACGTTTTGAGGAATTGCTGCGAACCTGCGATCGCGGCTTAGTCGTAGACCAAATTCTCGGCAGCGGCGGTGGCTTGGCGGGAGATTTTTCCTTCAACGTCGATTTGGGCTACTGGTTTGAGGCTGGCGAAATCGTCGGGCGCGTCAAAGACACCCTAGTCGCGGGCAACGCCTACGCAGCCCTGAATGACATCGCCGGATTCGGCTGCGCCCCTCTCGCGCTGCCCGAGACCGGAGGGCGGGAATGGGCGGGGTCGATTTTTACACCCGCGATCGCCATTTCCTCTCTCTCAATCACGGGTCAGTAAGTCAACCGTGCCGCTGCTGGAGTATGGCTGAGGCGATCGTCAAATCCAGCGGCGTAGTCATTTTGAGATTCGTCTCTTCTCCCGCGACGACGCGCACGGGCAGCCCCGCCCGCTCGAAAATCGAAGCATCATCCGTCACTTCCCAGCCTTCCTGACGAGCGCGTTCGTGTGCAGCAAGTAATAGCTCGAACCGAAAACACTGTGGTGTCTGTGCCGCCCACAGCAAACTGCGATCGGGGGTGGAGTCGATCCGAAGTTCTTCGCTGGATTCGCTCGATTTCACCTGCTTGATCGTGTCTTTGACGGGGATCGCCGCGATCGCTCCATCGCACTCGTCTAACGCAGCGTTACAGCGATCGAACAAATCTGGTGTGGCCAAACAGCGCGCCCCATCGTGAACAGCTACGCGCTCGACCGGAACGTCTAGAGTCTTGAGATGCAGCAATCCCCGATACACGGATTCCTGACGCGACGAACCGCCTTCAATTCTAACGACGGGAACTGAGAGGGCGAGTTGAGAGGCGATCGCCTCAAAATCTTCCCAGTCATGAGGTTGGCCGATCGAGCCTATCCACTGCACGGAT
>JBCBTL010000523.1:0-2747 GCA_039818705.1 Cyanobacteria bacterium J06639_1 | reverse complement strand
ATCCAAGGAGACACCTCTACCCTCGAAGATCGCAGCGTCCTCGACAAGCTCATCCGAAACGCTTGAAAACAAGCAGTTTTTCACCGTTAAGCTAGACGCACCACTTTCGTGCGCCTAGCTTTTTGGCACTGCCAACAGTGGTTGCATCCTCCAACTACCTCACTATGGTTTCATTGATATTCCTTCCCAGTTGTTGAGTGGTTAATGGTTTTCATGAACGCCATTTTGCAAGAGGTTCAGAATAGCTTGCTCGATATCTTCGGCCAAGCTGTGAAGCTGCTACCAGCTATTTTGCTTGCGATTGCGGTTTTGTTTCTAACTCGCTACGCGACTCGTATTGTCAGTCAATTAGCTGAAGCTTTAGCCGAACGTGCCATTCACAGTCGTTCGCTGCGATCGCTATTCGTTCAGACCACTCGCATTGCGGTCTGGTGCGGTGGTGCGGTGGTCGCCAGCGTTATTGCTTTTCCCGATTTGCGTTTGGGAGACATCATCGGCTTACTGGGTTTGGGGTCAGTTGCTATCGGTTTCGCCTTCCAGGATATTTTCAAGAATTTTCTGGCCGGGGTGTTGTTGCTCTTAGAAGAACCTTTTCAGCTCGGCGACCAAGTAGTGGTCAGTGGATTTGAAGGTACGGTGGAATCAATACAGATTCGCTCGACCAAAATTCACACGTATCAAGGGGAATTAGTGGACATCCCCAACGCGATCGTCTTCACCAGTCCGATTCACGTGCTGACCGCCCACAGTCATCGCCGCACCGATTTGGATATCGGGGTGGACTACACGACGCCGCTACCAAAGGCCAAAGAAGCGCTGTTGCGATCGCTAGAAAACGTCGAGGGTATTGTTACGCATCCTTCTCCCGAGGTCGATCTCATTGGGTTTGGAGGCAGCTCGATCGACTTTAAGGTGCGGTACTGGACGCGACCGCAGGCAGTCCACGTCCGTCGAATTCAGTCGGAGGTGGTGGTGCAGCTCAAGAAAGCTTGCGATGAGGCAAACATTACGATTCCATATCCCATCCGAACAGTACACATGTTCGACCAGCGAGAATTCAACGAGAGCGCACCGGTAGGCAATGGAGCTGTCGCAGAAGCCTAATGTCGATGCGGGCTCGTTCCACAACAGCAGTACCCAGACCTAAAGTGGCGCGATCGCCGCTCAGGCTCAGTTTCCACTGGAACAAGCCACACAGCGATCGCGCTGCCGATAGCGAAAATACGCCGCACAAGCTCCTTCCGAAGACACCATCGGCGCTCCTAGCGGATGGTCTGGCGTGCAGCGCGTGCCGAAGGCCGGACATTGGTGGGGCTTGCGATCTCCTGCATAATCAGACCGCAGGGCGGGAGGCGATCGCGATCGCGGTATCGATGTTCTCGACTGGGGTGACGCACACCGGACAGCCTGGGCCGTGAATGAGTTCGATCTTGTCAGGTAACAGAGTATCGATGCCGTATTTGACGATCGCGTGAGTTTGCCCGCCGCAAATTTCCATCAGCGTTCGCGGACGGGTGGTGATGGAGGCGATCGCGCGAGCGTAGCGTAGGGCTAATTGCGCGTCGCGATACTCATCAACGTATTGCACGGTTCTAGGAGCGGAATTGGAGACGAGTCTAGATGTACCTGAGTCAGTTGAGGAACGCTTGAGCGTCAATGCAGTTGGGAAATCTTTTTCGCCAGTTCCACGAGTAGGCGATCGCGACCCGAGCGGCGGGCTGGTTCCGAAAGATGAGCCGTACCGATAGTCTGCACGACCTCGATATGGATGTGAAACCAGTCCGAAATGTAGGTCGTAACCTCGGCAGGTGCTTGTCGCAGCACGTCGAGTAGGTAGGGACAGCCATCCAGCAGGGTAATGATGTCTTCAAAATCAGTGCTGCCGTAGAAATCGTCTCTCCCTCGTCCAGCAAAGGCTTCAAGCTTTGTCGCAAGGATATCGAAGGCAGTGAATCAGTATCTTCGACCTCGACGGCGAATGAGAAAATTCGTGTGTCTGTCCGAGCAGCGGGAGCTATCTCGGCACCGTGCGCAAGCGTTAGAAGCCATGTACCTCGCTGCATAACGGCGACGCTGTTGGGGGAGGGTAACTCTTGTCTCTAGTGCCAGATTCCGGGATCTCAGTCGTGATACTTTCGTTGCTCGATACTCAACCCCCCTGTCACTTCAGCCTAGAGCTCAACTGCAGCAAGTCCTTCGGCAGCGGCGATCGCCAGTCTTGTCTTCATGACAGTATCCGGGTTGAGACTGATAGAATCGATGCCTTCTCCCACCAAGAACTCGGCAAACTCGGGGTAGTCACTGGGGGCCTGACCGCAGATGCCGATTTTGCGGTAATTGGCCTTCGCCGTGTGAATCACTGCTGAAATCATTCGTTTGACGGCGTCGTTGCGCTCGTCGAAGATGTGGGCGACTAATCCTGAATCGCGATCGAGGCCAAGGGTTAGCTGAGTCAAGTCATTTGAGCCAATCGAGAAACCATCGAAGATTTGGCTGAATTCGTCCGCCAGAATCACGTTGCTCGGTACTTCGCACATCACGTAGACCTGGAGACCGTTGACGCCACGTTCGAGACCGTTGTTCGCCATTTCCGTCAACACGCGCCGACCTTCATCAGGAGTACGGCAGAAGGGAATCATCGGAATCACGTTCGTCAATCCCATCTCCTCGCGCACTCGTGTGAGTGCTTGACACTCCAGAGCGAAGGCATCGCGATAGTCGGCGTCGTAGTAGCGAGACGCACCGCG
>JBCBTL010000522.1:0-2754 GCA_039818705.1 Cyanobacteria bacterium J06639_1 | reverse complement strand
CGTAAGTGAGCGTCATCTCCACCAGTCGTCCGGCCAGCTCCTCGGTCAGCATGTCTGAGGTGTAGCGCCAGACCCAGTTGCCCGCCACCGTGCCGGGAAAGTTCATGCGAGAGTCGCGGTTGAGGCCGAAGATGTCTTGCAACGGAGCGATCGCCAAATCTGCCACCGACATCATCGCCAGCCGCATGAAATCCCAGTGAATTTCCTCGACGTGTTCCCGACCGAGGTAGCGCTGCACGTTGCCGCGCACTTCTGCAGACGAGCCGTAACCGCGCTCGGTCTCGCCGTCGTAAAACCAGCCCACCGTCGTGTCGTTATCGTGGGTGCCCGTGTAGACGACGCAGTTGCGCGGAAAGTTATGGGTGAGATAGGGATTGCCCGCCGTATCGCCAAAGGCAAACTGCAAAATTTTCATGCCGGGGAACTCGAAGCGATCGCGCAGTTCTTCCACTTCTGGCGTAATCACGCCCAAATCTTCTGCCACAACGGGGAGCTTGCCGAGTTCTTTCTCCACCGCGAGAAATAAATCTTCGCGCGGCCCCGGCACCCATTTGCCGTTCATCGCCGTCGTCTCGTCGCCAGGAACCGCCCAGTACGCTTCAAACGCCCGAAAGTGATCGATGCGGACGATATCCACTAGCTCGAATAGATAGCGAAAGCGATCGATCCACCAGCGATAGCCCGTGGCTTTCAAAACATCCCAGCGATAGAGCGGATTGCCCCATAGCTGTCCGGTGGTGCTGAAGTAGTCCGGTGGCACGCCCGCCACCCGTTCCGGTCGTCCTTTGTTGTCGAGTTCGTACAGTTCGCGATGGCTCCACACGTCAGCGCTGTTGTAGGCCACGTAGATGGGAATGTCTCCCATAATCTGCACTCTGAGGCGATTGGCATATTGCTTCAGCTCGCCCCACTGCTGCCAAAAACAAAACTGCACGAACTGGTGATAGACGATTTCGTCACTGTAGCGCTGGCGAGCTGCTTGCAGGGCTGTGGGATCGCGGCGAGTCACGTCAGCGCCATCAATATCGTCCCACTCCGACCATTCGCGACCGTCGTTAGCCTGCAGCAGCGCCATGAATAGAGCGTAGTCATCCAGCCAGACGGCTTCATCCTGACAAAACTGAGCGAACTTCAGCTTCGGTTCGGCGTTCGCGTCCGCTCGGAAGCGCTCGAAAGCGCGCTGCAAGAGGTAGTTTTTGCAGGCGATCGCCTTCCCGTAATCCACTTGGCCGGGAGGAAGCGTCTGAATGTCTTGCCAAACAGGGAGGTCGTGCCAGTCGGACGGATCGAGCCAGCCCGTCGCGGCTAATTTTTCGGGGCTGATCAGGAGAGGATTTCCGGCGATCGCCGAGTAGCTCATATAAGGGGAGTTGCCATATCCAGTGGTTCCCAGGGGCAACACCTGCCAGATGGTCTGCCCCGTTTCCACCATGAAGTTAATGAATTCATAAGCCGCATCCCCCAAATCGCCAATGCCGAACGCACCGGGAAACGAGGTCGGGTGCAGCAAAATGCCGCTGGCGCGATCGAAGGGCATGGCAGCTCGGGGCGAAAGACTTCAAAAGTGTATCCCGTTTCCCCGGTAGCGACCCGTCCCCCTGCTGTCTTATCAGGGCAGTCAAAATTGCCATTAGACCCCGGCATCGCTCGTTTAGCATAGGAGGTGCTGCCTAGCGTGACGAGTACAGAACTTGCTTTGAGACGACCCGTTCCTGTTATTCCCTCCATATTTGAGGTGCTGTGGATGGCGATCGGCACGGTGCTGACGATCGCGGGGACGCTGCTGCAAGTTCCCATTTACCTACCCGAATGGCTGCTGCCCGTGGCAAACGGAATTTGGCCGGGAGAGACCCTCAGCACTACCGAGCCAATCTACGTACTGTCATTTCAGCTTGCAGGCTGGATGATTACCGCCGGGGTGGCCGGAGCCAGAGCCGCGTGCTGGTCGCAAATTTTTTATCTGCTGGCGGGGTTGCTCGGAGGCGCGATCGAGTGGAGCGTGTTTACCAACGACAGCGGCTGGCAGGCGATTCAGCAGCCCACGTTTGGATATTTGCTCGGATTCGCACCTGGAGCGTGGGTGTGCGGCAGGACAATGGATCGATCGCCCCAGCCCTCACCTCGATGGATGGCTCTGTCCTACTTGGTGGGGTTAAGTGTCGTTCACGCCTTTGGCTTGACTTACTTACTCATCCAAAGTTTGCTGAATCGAGGAGAAGATGAGTTCGGACTCGGGTTGATGGCTAGGCAATTTTCTTTGGAACTCCTCGTCGGCCAAGTGCTGCTCGTCCCTGTGGCAATCCTGATTACGCTCGTCACCCGTCGCGTGTTGCTTCTCAACGAGCGGGTCGTCGATGTCCGGGGCGCCGAACGAAACGACACGACGACGCGACACGACACGACGAAACAAGGCGACACGACGACTTACGATACGACGCGGAACCCGTAGCATCCTCAACTCGCTTGGGCTAGCTTGCAAACACGAACGCATGAAGAGAGCGCATGATTAAACATCGGGGATTTTGGCTGGTGGCTCTGGTAGGCGTGGTCGGCGATCGCGTCACGAAGGTGTGGGTGGAACGCACGATGGAACTCGGGCAGAGTATTCCTCTGATTCCCAATGTTTTCCAGTTCACGTACATCGAAAACACCGGTGCGGCCTGGAGCCTATTCCAAAATTCCGGTGGCTTTTTGAAGTGGATTTCGCTGGCTGTTGCCCTCGGACTGATGGCATTAGCCGTATTTGGCAAACCG
>JBCBTL010000521.1:0-2757 GCA_039818705.1 Cyanobacteria bacterium J06639_1 | reverse complement strand
AGATTATTCGACTGAAGCCCGATTTGATTTTGATGGATGTGGGGATGCCTAACATTAATGGGTACGATCTGTGTCGGCTGCTGCGCAATAATCGACTGTTCAAAACAACCCCAATCGTAATGGTGACAGGAAATACGGCAACGGTCGATCGCATGAAAGCCAAGATTGTCGGTGCGACTGATTTCCTCGCGAAACCCTTTACCCAAGGCGAATTAGTGGCGATGGTTTCCAGACACCTCAGCTAGTTCGAGAGTGCTGATAAGGAATCCAAAATATAGCTCAGCTCATAAGTATGAAATTTCTGTAAATTATTTTGGCATATTAAGCTAGGCCACCCTCTTAGACCTTTGACAAGGAGCTGACCATGAGCACGGTTTTATTAGTTGACGACACGCTGTCTCAGTTGGAGTTGATTGGCGGGTATTTGCGCTCGGGTGGCTTTACGGTCGTGAGCGTTTCGGATGCCAAAGACGCTCTCGCGAAGGCCGAGCAGGTGAAGCCAGACGCGATCGTGACGGATTTGGTGATGCCGGGGATGAGCGGCCTAGAATTCTGCCGCAATTTGAAGAAGAATCCCGCCACTGAGAAAGTGCCGATTGTGGCGTGCTCCACCAAAAATCAGGACATCGATCGCCTCTGGGCAATGAAGCAAGGGGTGTCGGCTTACGTAACCAAGCCCTGCACTCAAGACGAGTTGGTGCGTGCTGTGAAGTCGGTGCTGTAGAAATGACACGTTCGCCACTCGCATCGCTGAAAGGGTTAGAGCTGAGTCCGGTTGCGGCGAAAGCGACGGGACAGCCCTATTTGAGCTTGAAGCTGGACGATCGCACTTCTGCCCTCATTGCGATGGAGGGGGCGCAGGAGGCGCTGGCGGTGGAGGCACAGCAAATTACGCCGATGCCGAATATGCCTGCTTGCGTGTTGGGATTGTTCAATCGCCGCAGCCGGGTGATGTGGGTGGTGAATCTATTGCAAATGTTGCAGTTGCAGCCGCTACCCAGCTCGGCGCAGCAATACCAGGTGGTGGTGTTGCGGGTGAAGCCGGACGAGCAATCTGGGTCTGGTGAATCTCTGATGGGGGCGGTGGTGCGCGGGGTGCGGGGCGTGATTCGGCTCGACCCGGCGGAAATTCAGTCGCCGATCGGTCGGTTTCCGGCCAGTTTGACCCCCTATTTGCAGGGGTGCGTACTGTATCAGGATGAGGTGCTGTTGGTGTTGGATGCCGACGCGATCGCGCGATCGCCGTTACTGCGTGGTACTTGATGACAGCTAACGCACGAGTTTTTGAGTTCTTCTTTTTTGTCAACTGCAATTCGTTTCAGGAATCTTTCAGCCATGACGACTTCTAAAGACGCGCCCCAAACTTCTGCAAATGGGAAGAGTGCTGCGGATGCGGCGATCGCGGATGCCAAACTGACCAACGGCAAGAACGCTCCCGCGCCAACCCCTGAAGTGCTGAAAGGTTCCGGGAATGTAGGGAAAGTGCCCGCTCCCAGTGCGAAGCCCAAGCGCGATCGCGCAGCACGCAAAGACTGGCTGTTCGGGACGACGATTCGCGGTCGCTTGTTGCGAGCGGTGTTGCCGACGCTGTTGATTCCGCTGGGATTGGTCTCGGGTTTGGCAATTTACGATATTCGAAAAACAGCTCAGGACGGTCAGTTAGCACAGCAAAAAGAGTTGGCGCTGCTGTTGGCGGAGGACTTTGCCGCCGAACTAAAAGGCACGGAAAAAGCGTTGGAAGTGCTTACTGTCACGCCGACCATCCAAAATGCGGCTCGGGCGGGGGCACAGAAAGCACAAGCCGATGGTCTGGTGCAGAAAGCCGATGCAGAGTTAGAGCAGCAGTTCGCCACTACCAAATTGATCGCGCCCAACCAAGCACTCAACGATTTCTTGGGTCAGGTTGCTGAGATCGAAGGCTTTGCGGAAGTCTTTTTCACCGATCGCAATGGCTATAACGTCGCTTACAGTCGCCCCACCTCTGACTTCGTGCAGGACGATGAAGGCTGGTGGGATGAAGGCAAGAACAAAGGGCTGTTTCTCGACTCGCCCGAATTCGACGAATCGACGGGGTCCGTGAACGTCGATATCGTGCAGGCGATCGTAGAACCTGGTTCGGGTAATTTCCTCGGCGTGATGAAGGCGGGATTGCCCATCGGCAGCTTTGCTGTGGTGGAGGCTCTCGGTGCTGTGGCTGAGGAAGCGGGTCTGTCGGGCACTGAGGTCATTCAGGTAGTCGATACTGTCACCGGTATCCCCATTAGTACGATTTCGCCTGAAGGGGTGGTAGATACGCAGGCTGCGGTAGGCGGCGAGTCGTTGGTGGAGTTGACGCGACTAATGCTGTCGGAAATTCGCGATCCGAACTTCGAGGTCGCGCAGGTGGTCGAAGACGTCCGCAGAAAATTCCCGGCTATTAAAAAATTCAACCTGGCTCCATTCTTCGACGTGTCGGGCGAACGGGAACTGGTGGCCGACTTCGAGTTTGGCGATAAGGAATACGCGATTTCTGCCGTACCGGGGACGAACTGGGTTGCGGTCGCGTCAGTGGACTTGGCCGAATTCCAAGGTGCGGGTAACGACCTGCTGATCCAAATCGGCGTTGTCTCTGGCTTGCTGGCGGTAGCTGCGACGGGTCTGCTCCTGCTGTTTGCTCGACAGCTCGCCCGTCCGGTCGATAGCTTAGCTCTCGCCGCTCAGAAGGTAGCCGCTGGAGATTTGGACGTTAAAGCAAGCGAGCAAGGCACGATTGAAACC
>JBCBTL010000520.1:0-2780 GCA_039818705.1 Cyanobacteria bacterium J06639_1 | reverse complement strand
CGACCCAGGGGGGAGAGCAGTTCTTCGAGCAGTTGCTTTGAAAGTTGGTCGAATGGGTTTTGGGACATACGGCAGGGGCGAGCTGCAATGATTGTAGCGATCGCGTTCGGGGGCGAGTGGAGGGGGCGATCGCTTAAGCATGCGTCTGCGCGGACTTACGAGAAACCATGCCGGCGGTGATGGGATTAAAGCGGGGAGGGAACTGCGTGGTGGCGTCGTAGGATGATTCGCGCAAATCGACAGCGACGAAGACGCGGCATTGGCTGAGGTCAGCGCCTTGGAACGAACAGTCGCGGAAGCTGGTTTTGTAGAGCATCGCGTGGCGGAAGCTGACTCGGTTGAAATTGGTGGCGTGAAAGGTCGATCGCTCCAGATTTGCGGCGCAGAGGGTCGCGCGGTACATCGAAATGCGCCGCCACTCCGCTTGTTGCAGACGAGTTTCGGATAGGTCGCTGTGGCATAAGTCCACCCTCAAGAATCGCGAGCCTGTCAAGCACGCTCGCTTGAATGAGGCTCCCCGCAGGATGGCTTCGCGCACTTGCGCTCCTAAAAAATTGGCCGCTTGTAAATTCGCCCGACTCAAATCGACCTCGCGGAATCGCGCTTCGCCAAAATCTGCGCCCTCGGCGTCGAGTAACGCTAGATTGGCGTGAGCCAAGGTCAAGCCGTAAAAGTCGGCGCGCTGAAAGTCGCGAAACCCCAGACGATATTGCTTGACTAAGTCATCTGGATGGATGCTCAGAATGGTCGTACCCCTACCCCTACCGGACTTACACGGCGGTACGCGACAGCGATTACACCGCGGCAAAGGCGGGGCGGGCGATTTCGCGCACTAGGGGCAGGCGAAGGCTCAAGTACATCCGCATCGCGTTGGCCTCGGTTTCAGATAGGTGGTGCTTCCGGTCGAATTGCCGCACGATCGCTTCGATCAGGGAGCCGTCCTCCGCCGACTCTTGGGATAGGTTCATGCGGTCGATAAACGACCAAAGCTGACGCAGTCTCATGATGGACATCTAGTTACCTCTCGCGGCCTACTTCTAATTCTTAAGACTTTCTTTAGATTTTACACAATAAGTCTGCGGTCAGAGATTTGAAAGCTTTCCACGTCAAAACCCCAACAGCCAGAGGCTGCCGGGGCGCTGTCTCAAAGGCCGACCCAAAAAAAGAAGCGGTCAGCGGTATTAAGGTGTTACCTAAACATAACATTGCCGAATGCAAGATTTGAATACTAAACATTTTGTTTCTTATCATTCTTTTTGTCGCTTCTTCTGATTGTCGATAGGCTTACCAGTTGGCGTAGGTCGGTCGCTCAGGGGCGATCGCGGTTGGGACAGGATTCAAGCCTTCAGCGCTCGGGACTGGGAGCTTGACTTTGAGGGAGTTCGGACAGTGCTTAGCGGCTGTAGGTAGTTTCGCGCACGGCATCGGGGTTGCGGTATTCGACGACATTTTTCTTTTTGGCGCCGACTAAGCCAACCAGTCCGAGCGGGCGAACTGGGGCTGCTGCGCGAGTCCTCGGCAGGCTAGCGGGAAGCGATGGCAACGGCTTCGGCGGCTTCTCCGGTAGCGGCTACGTCATCGCCAATGTTTTCACCGGCGTAGCGCAAGTTCTCGCCGACACTACAACACAGCAAGCAGCATTGCGCTGCTTGCGAAAAGTCTCATCTTAACGAGGGCAGAGCGATCGCCTAGCGCCAACCCAACACTTTCGCCGAGTGGGATTCGCCCGTCGCTTCAATCCCGCCAACCCAACTTACTTATGAACCTGTCCAGATTGCCGCCGTCGGAGAGGAGCGACGCTCAAACTTCAATCGAACGATATTCCAGCAGCAGAGATTTCTCGGAGTGTGAAGTCATCTGTAATGATGATTCCTTGACCAGAAGTAAGTTTGAGAGTTCAGGCTTTTGCGACAGCATGTTGGAGGATCTCAATCTTAGAGGTATCAGTTTCAGAGGTAGCAGATCGATCGGACTGGGGCGATCGCCCTCAAGCGCGAGAATCTTTGGGCAACTTGACCGAGGCTCCACAGATGCCCCCCGTGCCTAAGCCCAGCAGCAACCAGCCGATTTCAGTTTCGGCGGACGAGAGCAAAATGAAGCCCAACAATATAACGAGAATGCAGGCTCCGTAGCGAACGTAGCTGTCAATTTTGCGCCGCCACAGGCGCTCGCGATCGCGCTCCTCATTCAGCTTCATGGCATAAAGCGCCTGTTGAGTTGCGTTCAACTCGGCAAACACTCGCGACACCACGGCCAACTCTTCGTCACTCTCTGCCCCAGCCAGCCGATTAGCCGCCTGAGCGCAAGCGCTGTCCACCGCCGTGGAATACGCCAGCCCCGAACGTACCGCCACTGTGGTTGGCGTTGAGGGGCGCACGGCCAGCTTGCGTTTTGCAGATGCGGGGCGATCAAGATCTTGAGTCATAGGGCTAGCGTCGCGGATGAGTGAGAGATACATTCAGCCACAAGCCGTTGCGCAAAAGTTAGTGGCTGGACGGATATGGCATTAGAGATATCATCTCACCTCGCTTTCCCCCCGAGTCAGCAACAATCCCACATATTCGCTTGACCTGCATAGAGTCTCGACCCGCGCAGAATCATGCCCTGCATAGATACGGCTCGCCGAGTCTATAGGAACGTGACGAGGACTGAAGCTTTGTACGTAATATTGCGAAGCACGATGTTTTCGCGCTACAACTGTACTTGTGGAATTTGCACAGGCGGAAGACCCATGACTAGCCAACAGCACGTTGCAGCCGCGACCTCTCCCGACCCCAAGC
>JBCBTL010000519.1:0-2798 GCA_039818705.1 Cyanobacteria bacterium J06639_1 | reverse complement strand
TAGCGACGTATTGTTCGGTCGGCTCTCCCGGTCTCCATTGCTCGGCAGCTTTTTGACGACGGGCTTTGTGTCCCGCGCCGTTGATGAATCCCGGTTCGCCTTCGTAACGGATGACTTGGAACAGTTCGCGCAGAAAGTCTTTCTCGGGGCGGCTGAAGTAAACGCCGGAGTTGTTTGACATCGCCCGATAGCGCTTGTGGGAAAGGGCTTCGTCCGTCCACAGGCCGCGCTTCGCGCTCGCGGTTTCCGTATCTTCAGGGTCGAACAGGCAAATCATGGCGCTGCGGCGCACGTTGCCCGCCACCACGCAGTTCCCAATGCAGCACATCACGTCCATCACGTCGATGGGGCGTAGTTGCGGGTTGGGAGCCTGAGTAATGATGTTGTGGACTTCTAGGAGCATGGTTTGCAGGGGCATGTAGCCGCTGGCCGTGCCGCCAAAGCCGCGAATGCGATCGCCGTAGGGTCGAACGTGGTCGAAGGTGTATTCGATCGCTTCAAACTCGAAATCGTCCGTGGCGAAGTTCAGCAAGCACCCGAGAGCGTCCACCCAGCCTTGACGCGAGTCGCCCACCGTAATCCGAACGGTCTTGCCGTCGCGCTCGATGGTGGTCGCTTCTTGGCGCTCGCCAGGAGGAAGCTGCTCGTAGGGAACTGCCGTCACTTTGAAATCTTGACGAAATTCGGGCAGTTGATTCACGTCGCTGGGCAGCACGCGGAAGCCCACGCCGCAGCCGAGCATTAAAAGGTGAAATGCTTCGGTAAATCCGGCCAGGCGATCGACGGCTAGCGCGCTGCAATTGAAGCAAGCCTCCGGCACGGTATCGGTGATTTTAGTGCCGCCAATCCAGGCCACGCGACCCGAAGCCCAGGCTTTGAGTTTATTGAAGCGCTCGAACATCAGTTCGGCTTCTTCCTGAAGGGACTTGTCCGACTGTCGCCCTTCTACGAGGCTGATGTTGTAGTTGGTCACGCGGGCGTTGCGCTCCCAGGGAGTTTCACGGCGCTGCTCTTCGAGGATGTAGCGCAGGTACGTGCGCGTATCGACCACCGCCCCCAGAGGGCCGTAAGGAACGGGCGTTTGGCTGGCGCGGTTGATGTGGTGGCGAGTGATGTATTCCATGCGAGTGAGTCCCCAACTGCGTGCGTGTACGTCCAACGAAAAGCGGTTTATCTAGTGAATTTTCCTTCAGGTGAATATCATCAGCGAGCGATTCACACTCCCGTGCTGCCGAATCCGCCCATCCCTCGGTCTGTCGTCGAAAGTCGTTCTGTTTCCTGCCAATCCACGTCAGGAACGGGCATGAAGGCGAGCTGACACACGCGATCGCCTCTTGCAATCTCGAAATCATCCGTCCCGTGATTGGACATCAGTGCTGCCACCGTGCCCCGATACGATGAGTCGATCAGCCCCGGCGAGTTGCTTAGCGTAACTCCCCGAGAAGCCAATCCCGATCGCGGGAGCAATAGCGCCGCCCAATCCTGTGGCATTTCCATCGCAAATCCCAGCGACACTTTGGCGATCCCGCCAGCCGGAACGGTTGCAGCTTCTGCCGCATAGCAATCCCAGCCAGCATCGCGGCGATCGCGGCGTGAAGGCAGTTCGTAGCAGCTATCCAACCGCTGAATCTTGACGGCGAGCAACAAACATTCCTCAAGCAGTCTGTGTATCAGCGCGATGAGCCAATCCCCACCCGCACGGAGGCGGGCACTACCCATAGAGTCTGGGTGGGGGTTAAAACTCTGCTGATGCACTATATCATGCCTTTTCCCCGCGCAAAGCCTCTGGAGAACCCGCCCGTGCGCTCCCAGACTCGGCTTCCCGACACGAGCCTGTTTTAGAGCTTTTTCAGAATTGGCGATCGCTTTCGTTCCCCCCCGGCAGCGAGTCGGGATCGATGCCTTGCGATCGCAGATAGTCCGCCAGCACGTCAGCTCTTTTTTGTGCAGCTTCCGTCCGTTCTCGTTCGTCTTGCACTTGGCGTTCGGCCATCTCAGCTCGCTCTCGCTCGGCCTGAACTCGATTTCGTTCGGCCACTAATTGCTCTTGTGCGGTGGGGTAAGCCATTCCTCGTTCGTCGTACCAGCTCAAGATTTCGCGGCGATAGGGATCGGAGGATTGCGTATTGCGACCTATCCCCAGGCCGATTTCTGGCATCCAGTACGGTTCGCCGCTGTGCAGTTGATACGTGCCTCGCTCCAGTTTGTATACCTCGAAAGGGTCATGCTTATCGCGTTTCCAGAATTCGGGATTGTAGATGACGTAGTAGAGCACTCCGAGCTTTTCGTAGGTGCTTAGTTTCTCGTCGTACTCGTTACCCCGCGTGACTGACACGACTTCCAAGACTAACGAGGGAGAGATGTAGTCCTCTTCCCACATCACGTAGCTGCGACGCGATCGCCCCTTTTTTCGACGCTCCACCCCCAAACTCAAAAATCCATCTGGAATGATGGGCGTGCGTGGATTATCTTCGGCGAGGTGATAGATACCCATATCCACGCCGAAGTACCAATCATCGCGGGTTCTCCACAGGTATTCCAGAACGAAGAGCAGCACGTTAGGGACGAAATTTTGGTCTTCGTTATCCACGGGCGTATCGTCCGAGTCCGGCAATTCGAGGCTGCTGGGGAGAGTGCTGGGGTCGAGTTGGAGCACGAGCGTACCTCGGAGGCACTACGTCTGGATTGGTTCAAGTTTAGGCGATCGCCTTTGTCTTGATCTAAAAAGGGTCGCGCATACCCCGTCAGCTTGCTGCGGGGACAAGCGGCCCGCCGTTCGTCAGAACGGCAATAGACTG
>JBCBTL010000518.1:0-2803 GCA_039818705.1 Cyanobacteria bacterium J06639_1 | reverse complement strand
AGCGGTGTCATTCCCTCGTGATGCTGGGTCGCATGGAGAAAATCCCTGCCTCCCTCGATCGCCTTACTCCCGATGTACCCTCCGAAAGCCAGAGCGCGCCCGAGCTAGACGCTTTCGACATGGCTGAACTAGCGGATCTGGAAACCGCGATCGCCGATCTCGATACGAATGCGATCGCCGCCGATCTCGATGATGCGATCTCATCTGAACATGCCGATGCAATCGATATGGCGGGCTTAGAAGCGGAGTTACAATCGGCGATCGCCGCTCTTGAGGAGACTGACGTCGCGGCTGAACTCGACGCGATCGACCTCGATGCCGCGATGGAGTTGGTTGGCGACGAAGATGGGCGCGATCGCGTTGCTGCCGACCTCGATGCGGCAACTCTGGCCGAGCTTGATTCGGTGGCTTTGGATGTGGGGGCGCTGTCCGAGCTAGAAACAGCGATTGGCGAACTCGACTTCGATAGTTTAGAGAACGAGCTGGGGGAAAGCGATCGCGAGGAGATCGAAGCCTTCGCACCTGCCGTTCCCAAACCGGCTCCAAAGTTAACGGTCAGCCCCGAACGTCAAGCCCAACCCAGCTCCGGCCAAACCGTCAGAATTCCCGTCGAACAACTCGCACGCATCAACACCCTCTTCGGCAAACTCATCCTCGAACGCAACGCCGTCAATTTGCGCCTCGGCCAAATGCACTCTTTGGTCAAGCTGCAAAAAGAGCGGATGCGCCGCCTAGAGACTTCAAACGATCGCCTACGCACTTGGTACGATCGCGCTTCCATCAGCGGAACTTTACCCGGCATCACCTCGGATGCGGCTTCTGCGGATGGGTTGGCGATCGACGAACATTCCACCCAGATCCCTACGCCTATCTCTGCTCTCTCGGCAGCAGCAGGGGACTTCGACGCGCTGGAAATGGATCGCTACACCGACCTGCACTTACTCTCCCAAGAGCAGATGGAAACGGTGGTTCAGCTCCAAGAAGTCAGCGCCGACATCGAACTGAGCTTGCAGGAGATGAGCCAAGCCTCTCGCGACCTCACCTTCACCACGCGGGGATTGCAGGAAAGCATCACTCGCGCCCAAATGCGTCCGTTTGCCGACCTCGTCGGTCGCTTTCCCCGCATCGTGCGCGACCTGTCGATTCAGCACGAAAAGCAAGTCACGCTCAAGATTGAAGGCGACCTAACCCCGATCGATCGCAACGCTCTCGAAGTGTTGAGCGATCCGCTGATGCACCTGGTTCGCAACGCCTTCGACCACGGCATCGAAGAGGCGAGCAGTCGCATCTCAGCGGGTAAGTCGGCTGCCGGAACCATCTCGCTGCGCGCCGCCCATCGCGGCAACCAGCTCGTCATCACCATCAGCGACGATGGCGGCGGGATTAACTTGGATAAAATTCGCGATCGCTGCCGCAAATTCGGCATCGCGGACGCTCAAATCGAGGAAATGAGCGACGCCGACCTACTCGACCTCATCTTCGAGCCTGGCTTCAGCACCGCCGATCGCGTTACCGAACTCTCGGGGCGCGGCGTGGGCATGGACGTCGTGCGTACCAACTTGCAAGACATTCGCGGCACGATTCGGGTGGACACGAACCCCGGACGCGGGACGACCTTCACGATCGCCCTCCCACTCAGCCTCTCGATTTTGCGGGTGATGACCGTCGCCAAAGGGGATATGATCTTCGCCGTACCGATGGACAGCGTTAAAGAAGTGCTGCAAGTGCCCGAAGAAAGAGTGGTTGCAGAAGGCGATCGCGAGCAAGTCTCTTGGAATGGCACTCTCGTCCCGCTGACTCGCTTAGAAAGTATCCTGACCTTCACCCGCCCGACGAAAACGTTCGAGATGGAAGGAACGCCGAAAGTCGATCGCCCGACCGTCTTGATAACAGGTTCGAGCGAGCAGCCGCGCAGTCTGTGGCTCGATCGCATTTGGGACGAGCAGGAAGTGGCCTTCCGTCCTATTTCCAGTCCGATCGCTTTGCCCCCCGGCTACCTCGGTTCGACGGTTCTTGGAGACGGGCGCGTGATTCCGCTAATCGATCCGGCTTTGTTGATTGACGAGTTGGGGTCGAAGGGTGGAGAAGCGGCTGTGTCTGAAGTATTGACTTCAGATGTGAAGAGCGATCGCGACGGTCACACCATCCTCGTCGTCGATGATTCCATCAACGTTCGCCGCTTTTTAGCACTCACGCTAGAGAAAAATGGGTATTCAGTCGAACAAGCCCGCGACGGCCAAGAAGCCGTAGACAAAATCGTGGGTGGCCTGGACGTCAATGCGGTGATTTGCGATGTCGAAATGCCTCGCTTAGACGGCTACGGCGTGCTGACTGAAATCAAGTCCGACGCCAGATACCGCGACCTCCCGATCGCGATGCTCACCTCGCGCAGCAATGACAAACACCGCAAAGTGGCAATGAATCTGGGCGCGTCAGCCTACTTCTCCAAGCCCTACAACGAGCGCGAACTACTCGAAACCCTCGAACGGCTCATTTAGGGCGCGACGTTGGTTCTGCCTAACATCTTTACTACGCTCAGATTGCTTACTGGGCTTTGAGGCTGAGGGAGAATGTATCCAATCGAGCAATATTTATCGGCTCGAAGCCGATCTCCTGACAAGAAACTGCTACTTTCCCCGAACGGTTGCTCAGTCAATCGAAAAACCTAGTGTGGGTAAAAGTGCTAGATCGTTTTCGTCAAAGCGACTTAGGTCTTCAGATTTGTACCGTCCTGTCGAACGAGACACTTTAGGCAAAGAAGCCGATTCTTTAAGTACCTTATCGTTGGCTTTGACACCAAGAA
>JBCBTL010000517.1:0-2804 GCA_039818705.1 Cyanobacteria bacterium J06639_1 | reverse complement strand
AGCGGCATTGGCTGGTCGGCAGACTGGGATCAATTAAAGCTGCAATCCCCTATTCTTTCGGAGGTTCAACCGATGACGATCTTGGAAAAAACAGCTTCAACAGCCAAGCGTGATGGCACCGTAGAGGCTAAGCTCGCCGCATTTTTGCAAGCTCACTACGAGACGGGGCTATTCTCCGGCAGCGTGATGGTGCGTCGGAACGGTCGAGTTACCCTCGCTGCATACGGTCTGGCCGATCGCGATCGGATGATTCCCAACACGCCGGTTACGAAATTTCGCTTGGCTTCGATTACCAAGCAATTTACGGCGGTGGCTGTGTTGCAGCTTCACGAGCGCGGCGCTCTCGACCTGCACGCTCCCATCTCGACCTATTTGTCGGGCTATCCCCAAGGCAATCGCATCACGACGCATCAGCTCCTCAGCCACATGGCTGGGATTCCCAACATGACCGACGCGCCGGATTTCATGGAATGGGCGCAGCAGCGGCGATCGATGTCCGAACTCATGGCGCGATTTCAGGATTTGCCGCTGGAGTTCGAGCCTGGAGAAGGACATCGCTACAGCAATTCCGGTTACGTCTTGCTCACACACCTCATCGAGACGATTTCGGGGATGTCGTATGCCGACTACATGCGCGATCGCGTCTTGCAACCCCTAGGGATGCATCATTCCGGTTACGGCCCCGTCGATCGTGAAGTGCTCCTGTTTGCCACGGGGTATCGACTGGTCGAACGCGATCGAGTCGAACGAGCCGAAGAGATTGACATGAGCGTCCCGCAGGGGGCAGGCGGGTTGTATTCTACGGCCAACGACATGGCGCTTTGGGCAACGTTTCTATTCGGTCGAGACCGCGAAGCCTCGCACGATGCCGTGTTGAGTGCTGGCGCGATCGCCTCTATGCAAGCGCAAATTGCCCCGATTGCCCCTGACAAAGCCCCGAACTTCTTCTACGGCTATGGATTGATAACCAATGAAGAAGACGGTCGTCGATATGTCGGTCACTCTGGAGGCATCCCCGGTTTCGTGACGGAACTGGTTCACTATCCCGATCGCGATCTCACGATCGTCGTTCTGGCCAATATGGAGACTTCAACACTGCCCGCAATCTCGGATGGCTTGGAGGCCATCTCGACGGGAGAAGACTACGAACTGCCTCGCACTCCCGAAATCGTAGCGATCGATCCCGCACTATACGATCGCTACGTCGGCATCTACCAGCTACTGCCGGACATGCAGCTTGAAATCCGAGTTGAAGCCGAGCAATTGGTGGGGCAAGCCACAGGACAGTCTAGCTTCAGCCTCGCGCCCGTATCTGAAACCGAGTTTTTCTCGCACGTCGCAGCGGCATTCGTGAGCTTCGACGTGGGAGATGACGGGGTGACTCAGCAGTTGACCTTGAAGCAGAACGGTCAAGAATTGGTTGCTCCCAGAATTCAGTGAGCTGTTAGCAATGCTCTAGTACCAAATCCGGGCTGACAGAGTTCAAAAACAGACTGGTTCTCAGAACCTCTCAAACGCATTCCACATGAGCAACAGAGTTCAATTTGCGTTTGGATGTCTGGATAACCGGATTTCGTACAGAGTGCTGGCGATCGCCTGGGAAAGTCATCCGGGCGATCGAGCGGGTGAAGCCTCTGCTAGGAATTCGCGGGCGTTGAATCCCCAACTGACGGCAATGCTGTTGGCGCGAACAAAGCGAGCGGCATCAATTCAAAAGCGTTCATCGCAAAACAGTTTCTTGTTGAGTGCTTTCAGTCATTTCGGGTAGAGCTGCGGTAGCTCCATTAGGGCTGATGGGCGCGGGTTGGAAGGTGTGACTGATGCGATCGTAAATCGACGTGATGATGATGTAGAGGATGGGCACGATTAGCAAGCTCAGCACGGTTGCTACGATCATGCCGCCGAACACCGCCGTTCCGAGAGACTGACGACTGGCCGCGCCTGCCCCGGTGGCAACGGCAAGCGGAAAGATGCCTAACAGCGTTGAGATTGCAGTCATCAAAATGGGGCGTAAGCGTTGTTGCGAGGCTTCAACCGCCGCGCGCGTGATGGATAATCCTTGCTCGCGCAGTTGATTAGCAAACTCCACGATCAAGATGGAGTTCTTACTGGCGAGGCCGATCAGCATGACGAGTCCGACCTGACAGTACACGTCGTTGGCAATGCCGCGAATGGAAATGGCGCACAGGGCTCCCAAAATTGCCAGCGGAACGGCCAGCAAAATGATTAGCGGGTCGATAAAGTTCTCGTACTGAGCTGCCAGCACCAAGAATACGAACACGAGACCCAGCGCGAAGATAATCGGCGCTTGTCCGCCCGATTCTAATTCTTCTAGCGAAATTCCCGACCACTCGAAGCTCATGCTGGCGGGAAGGGTTTGGTTAGCAATGCGTTCCATCGCGGCGATCGCCTCTCCCGAGCTATACCCCGGAGCTGCGGTACCGTTGATTTCAATCGATCGGAACAAGTTGTAGTGATTGATGGTTTGCGGCCCCGTGACGCGTTCCACCCGCACCAAGTTATTGAGCGCGATCATTTGGTTGGTTTGCGATCGCACGTAGAGCTGACCGATATCGTCGGGGGTGTCGCGGTATTGACTGTCCGCTTGGACGTAGACGCGGTAGGTGCGCCCGTTTGCCGAAAAGTCATTGACGTAGCGCGACCCCAAATGAATTTGCAACGTCTGCAAAATATCATCCACCCGCACGTTCAGCGCTTTGGCGCGATTGCGATCGATATCCACCACCAATTGCGGTGAATTAGCGCTGTAGGGACTGAAGGCAAAGGCAATTTCAGGCGCGCCG
>JBCBTL010000516.1:0-2805 GCA_039818705.1 Cyanobacteria bacterium J06639_1 | reverse complement strand
CTTGGCCCGCACAATATCAGCAGACTGATTAACACGATACCCCGCCTGCTGAAGATGCCAGCTAAGTAGCGATCGCAGGTGGGGCGTACTGGCTCCGCTTTGCACCTCAAGGCGATCGACCGCATCACCCAAGCGCTTCCAGGTGGAGTAAAACTTCACCATTGTTTGTTCGAGCTGAGCAGCCTGACTGACCAGTTCTGCGGTCTGATTGAGACATCCCAAGCGCAGGGACTCCTCTAGAGCTGATTCGACATCCAGCGTGGCATCCTCGATCGCCTGGACTCTTGCGGCCGCCTCCAAATAGCGAGATAAATACCGGGCGGAGGCCGTAGTGGCTTTCAGGGTGTCGATGTCGGGAGACTCGGCTAGCTCTGCTTGCAGCGCCGTTTGGTGAGATGGCGGCAGCTTTTCGACTTCTTTTACGAATGGAGCTAAATAGCGGGCGGGAACGGTGTTGTCAGAGGCTTTGCGCTTCATTTCTTCCGGCACGAGGTCGGAGGTCATTGCCGCCCACTCTTCCGACAAGCGCCGCACGTCGCGACGCTGAATGCGGCTGCCCTCTTTGGCCGACGAAGCAATGGTCTGTTGCACTTCAGGAACGGCTTTGGCCGTCTCGACAAAAGCGCTCTTGCTGAACTGCTCGATCGTGTCTGGCTCGATGCAGCCTGAGTCGAGCAAAGCATCTGCACTGTCGGCTAGTTCGATCCAGCGATACGCCTGGCTTTTGCTAATTTCGCGATCGCGCAGCCAGTTGAGAAAGCCAATCCCGCGACCGTTGCCTCGTGCCTTTTCACGATCGCGCACCGCTCGTAAAATTCGTCCGCGCCAGATCTCCGACTGCAAATCGAAGCGATCGCACACCAACCAAGCGGCTTCAATTTGCTTCTGAAAGTCGAACTCTGAAATGGCATTGTCTTCGGGGTCAGGCAAAGACAAATTAAAATGCGCTGCCCCCTCAGCCGCAGCTAAATCGAGAGCAACGCTATTCGAAGACTGGGTTGGCACAAATCTCACCCCGCATTACAGCCGCATCATTATGGCATGACGATCACGGCCGATCGTGGCTTTTGGGCGATTGATGCGAACGGGGCGACCGATGCAAACGGGGCGACCGATGCGAACGGGTGCTTACTTGCGCTTCTTGATGTCCTTCGCCATGTTGCGGAACATGTCCATGCTAGAGCCAGAGGAACTGTTCGGCGAGGAAGATTGAGGCTTAAAGGTGCTTTCGGACGATCCGGCAGATTTCGATTCGGACGAGGTCGAAGAGGTCGAAGTCGGGTTGAACGACTGGAACGACGGTGTAGCACCCGTCCGAGGCGCTGAAGGTGCCTCTGAGACTTCTTCCGACTTCGCGGAAGAGACGCGCAGCGTTAGTTCGCCGCCTTCTTCGGCATCTCCCATTTTTGCGAACGTGCGCTTTACCGTACGTTCGGCGCGCATGTAGTCAATGTTCCCAAATGTCTTTGCATCGTCGGGATCGAGGTAGAAAGCTCCGCCCGAAGATTTGTTGCCGCCGCTGAATAGGCGCTTGATGAAACCGACCATGAGTGTCTCCAGTCAAGTTTGTAAATAAGTTTTTTCAATCATATCGTTTCATCGCGGACATCTACTCGCCTTTGGGTATCAGGCAGCAGAGTTCGTACTGTTTTTCGCCCCCCAGCGGCGATCGCACGATGACCTCTAATTTGAAATCCGCGCGGATGGGAAACACGCGATCGAACCGACCATCGAGTGTTGTTTCAACGGGGTCTCCATCGAGAAACACGGCATTGACCGGATCGACTCGGCCGACGATGCGACCGCCCGCATCACTATCAGTCGGATCGACAGTGCCCAATACCTCAACCTCTAATTCCAGACTGCCCGTCAGTTTTTGCGGCGGCGTGGGCGGCTGTCCGGGCACGACCAACGAATAAAATCCTTTTTCGACCAAAATGGTCTCGCCCTGAGCGATCGCGTCCACCGCACCGTCTTGCGTTGCTACTGCCATTTTGCCTGCCGGACTGACTCCCACTCCGAACACCGTGCCCCTCACGCCAGCAATGCCGGCGGGTGTTTCCACTTCGAGGCGAGAGTTCGGGTTAGTGAACCGCCGAATTTGCAATGTCACGTTCCCGCGCGGCACCGTTAAGCGCGTAATTCGGGCTTGGTTCCCCGCGACTTCAAGTTCAGCCACTGTCATCTCCGTAGATTCCGTGACTCTGGCAAAGCCAATGCCATTATCGAAGGCAAGCAGCGAAGCTGATTTGGCTCCGGTGATGAGGCGATCGCCGGTCTGTGTGAGGCGATCGCCAGCGGTGGCAGGAGCAATATCGAAATCATGTGGCTGATAGCTCACCTCACCTTCGACCTTGCGCACCTCTAGCCACCGGGTTGCCTGCGAAGCGGGCAGCCTCACCTCATCCTGAGCAAAGACTGCAGCCGTCGTGGCGATCGCGCCAGCCATTAAAAAGACTCCACCCGAGTACAGTGGGAAGCATCTCCGACCCAATCGAAATTTGCGCGCGAACCGACGCATGTGAGGGGGAAGTGAAACAGCAGCAGCGAGATAAATTTTTTACCTGCTCCTATACTGTACCCGCCGAGGTAAAAGGTCGTGCCAGGAACTACGGTTTCGAGAATGTCATCTCGGTATCTGGGTGCGTCGATCCGGGTACATTAATACTAAGCAGAGATAAAGTTCTTGCAAAGCAGCTCAGTTAGTAGGTCTGCAGGGTAAGTGGCTCCTCCAGCGCAAAGTATCCTTGATACAGCACACTATCGTCGCACGTATCAAGGATACTTTGCGCTGGAGGAGCCACT
>JBCBTL010000515.1:0-2827 GCA_039818705.1 Cyanobacteria bacterium J06639_1 | reverse complement strand
CTCTTCTGGAGTGAAGCTCTTCTGGAGTGAAGCTCTTCTGGAGTGAAGCTCTTCTGGAGTGAAGCTCTTCTTCAGTGTCAGCGCACCACCGTCGCACCGTCCAGAAAATCTTGCAGTTGGCGATCGTGGTCGTGGGCGAGGCGATCGCCTCGCGGCAGCTCGTCCCGGTGAAACGCCCGCGCTTCCACAATCTCTCGCGCGTCTCGAACCGCAATCTCTCCTCGCACTGAGACCTCCACCAAAATGCTGATGGAGCGCACGCGTGGATCGCGGTCGGGGGCGGAGTACACCCCTACCAGTCGCGCGATCGCGACTAACTCCAACCCCGTCTCTTCTTGTAATTCTCGTCCCACCGTTGTCGGCACGTCTTCCCCCCAATCGATGATGCCTCCCGGAATCGACCACAGCCCGCTATCGCGGCGGCGCACCAGTACGATGCGACCGTCCGGCAGCACGGGAATCATCGTCGTCCCAGCAATGGGGTGCCGGAATGCCACCTTCAATACGGTCTGCGTCCACTGCCAGCGATGCGCGATCGCCTGCCAAAAAGGGGGGCTGGCTCTCATCCAGGTGTCTGCGCTCGATCCTGCGCCTGCAACCACTCTGTTAAGTCGTCAGTACTGCGGAAGTCGAGTAGGGCTTCGCCCAAGAGATCGAGCTGCGCGAGGGAAAGAGATTCGATTTGAGCTGCACGCGCGGGCGAGAGCGCGCCGACCCGACGGCTGAGCTGACGGAGGATAAGCGATCGCTCGCCTTCCTGACGGCCTTCCTGCTTGGCCAAGCGCTCGATGGTGCTGAGGTATGGCATGTTTTGTTGCTGCTCCCATGCAGTTAGTTCGGTGCGAAATTCCAGTTCTAGGTCGTCGGGCAGGGTGAGAACCCAGTCGATAAATCGGTAAAGGTTGAAAATGTCTTGGCGCGAGTACCCGCGTTCGTAGAGGGAGCGCGTGAGGCTGAACTTCCAGCGTTTGCGCTCGTCGGTATCGGTGCGAGTGGCTTGTGCTTTAAGGTGAGCCATAACGACAATCGCGAAGGGATTCTGACTGGCCTCCAGTGCCTCCCAGCGATGCCTGTAGTCTAGCAACTTGACCGTTGGGAACTCGAAGCTGAGTCGGCATCCCCAGAGTTCGGCATCGTAGCGGTGCGGTCGCCAACTGGAGCGCTCGTCACTCAAAATGGCCAGGCTGACCACAGGGCAATGGTAGCGATCGCGCAGTCGATAGTTGTAAACGCACATGCGTTCGCTGAAACCACCTTCGGGCTGGCCTTGCACCTCAATGTGGATGACGATCCACGCTTCCTCGCCGTTTTTGCGCCACACTTTGACCAGCTTGTCCGCCCAGCGCTTGCCCACTTCCGCATCGCGAACGATTTTTTGAAGTTCGGTATTGAGCCATTCGTATCCGCGCTCCCAGTCAATATCAACGTGAATGTCGGGAAAGAAGAAGGCCATGAAGTCTTCAAAGTTGGCTTCGAGAATATCTTTCCAGGGATTGTCGAAGTCTTGCCGTGCTGATGTCATTCCGGTTTATCTCTTGAGGTCGATCGCCAGGGTTTCGCGGTTGTCTGCGGGGAAAGGGGGATCGTCGAACGTCTCGAAATACCGCTGCACGGCTGCGGGGAGATGGGGCAAGTCGAACTTCGTGTCGCCACCTGCGATGTCAGCCCAAAAATATCGGAGGTGCGGGGCGAGCGATCGCGCCACGGTTTCCTCTAGGTTGAGAGGCTCGTCAGTTAGCAGTTTCAAGACGAAAGACAGGCTGCGATCGCCCATAAAATTCCGCGAATAGTGCTGCAAATTCGGCCAGTTGGGGAGGGCTTCGATGCGGTGAGATTCAATTTGCAGGGTGAGGCGATCGCCTGCAGATACCTGCACGACGCGATAGGGGTGAGGATAGCTGACCAGGGAACCCGTGGTGATTTCGTAAATATTGCCAGTGCGGGCAATGTCTTGAACGTGCAGGTGTCCGGTCAGGATCAGGTTGACCCCAGCAGCTTCGAGGAGCTCCAGCAAGACGGGAGCGTTATCGAGCATGTATCTACGCCCCAGGGGATGGCGCGATTGATCGGGAAGGTGTTCGATTGCGTTGTGATGCACCATCACGATGACGAATTCGTCGCGGGTTTCGTCGAGCACTTGCCGTAGCCAGTCCAGTTGCACCTCGTCAAGGCGACCGTACTGGCGATCGCTGGAGTCGAAGTCGTTGGAGTTGAGCGCGATCAGGCGAACGCCCGGCAGGAGACAACGAGTGTAGTAAGGGCGATCGTCGGGGCCGAAGTCTCGATAGTGACTGGCAAAATCGTTCAGTCCCATCACGGAGTGCGTGCTATTGCGGTGCAGCACGTCGTGGTTGCCGGGAATGACGTAAACGGGGAAGGGAAGGCGACTGAGACGCTCCCGCAACCAACTGTGATTGTCCAGCTCGCCGTCTTGAGTGAGATCGCCGGGCAGTAGCGCGAAGTCCAAATCGAGGGTTTCCCAATGGTGGAGAGTCGCCTCAAAGGCGGCAACGCTCAATTCCACCATGTGAAAGCGACCGGGGCGATCGAGAATGGTGTGGGGCAGAGCGATGTGAAGATCGCTGGCGATCGCGAAGCGAAAATCGAGCGGCACGGGCAACACCTGCAAGCAAGAAAGCAACCAGATTCGATTATCGACCGTTTCCGCTCGCAGGGATGATGCAAGCAAAGGGCGATCGCCTTTGGGAGGAGTGCGATCGCCAAAGTGGTAGGCAGAGGATTGCTTACCAGCTCGAATTGCTCGTCTGCATGGTTCGTTACCGAAAAAACGAGATTCAGGCACTAGACTGACAAAACTCCAATTTGC
>JBCBTL010000514.1:0-2833 GCA_039818705.1 Cyanobacteria bacterium J06639_1 | reverse complement strand
CTCGAACGGGAGTTTTCCCCATCGCTGCGACAGCGCTTGCCACGCGGACACCGCCCCCGGCACTGTTACCGACAGCCAGCCGCGCTTGGGTAAACGTTCGAGATTTCGCCAGAGTTCCGGGGCGATCGCCTGCGGACTTTTCCCCGACGCATTCAGTCCGTGCAGCTCGCCATCCCATACCAAGGCAAATGCATCTGACCCTAAGCCGTTCGAGGTGGGTTCGACCACAGTGAGGTCGATCGCCATCTCAATCCCCAAGCCTCGCTGGACGCTCCCCGCTGGCGCTTCGATCGCGACAATCGGGTGTTGCTGGAGCAAACTGTGCCCCGTCACGTTGCGCTGGGGTTGAGCGATCGCGGCCACGACATTCACGTCACCGCCGAACCCGGAGAATTCGGCAAAGGCCAGATGGTTTTGCAACTGGAGAACGGCGCGTTCGTGGCCGCGTCAGAACCGCGATCGGATGGGATGGCGATCGCCTTGTAAATGCTTCGAGCTATCTACAAAGTGAAACGCGGCAAAATGAAGCGCTAGCCGACGTAGTGAAACACCTCGTCGTGGGGGTAGCGAACTTTTGCCATGTCAGCGTATTTGTCATCTTCCGCACGGTAGCCAGCAGGACAGGCAACGACCGACGTGAGTCCTTTTTCCGCTAGTCCGAGCACTTCGTCGTATTTCGCCGGGACGAAGCCTTCCATGGGGCAGGTGTCGATACCCAACATGGCGGCGCTGGTCATGAACTGACCGAGGGCGATGTAGGCCTGACGCGTCGCCCATTCTTTCATCGTGACGGGGAACGGGGGATTTTGGAGGAAGCCTTTGACCGTGTTGCCGTATCCCTGCAAATTGTCTAGCGGCACGTCGCGCACGTCCGACATGCGCTGCACGAAGCGATCGACATCTTCACCATCGACATCGGTGGGGATGGCAAGGACGAGCATGTGGGACGCATCGACCACCTGCGTTTGCCCCCAAGAGTGCTCCACGAGCTGTTGGCGCACGTCGCGATCGCGCACCACGATAAATTTCCAAGGTTGCAGGCCGAAGGACGAAGGAGCCAGCAGTAAGGTCTGTTCGAGCGTCTGCCAAAGCTCGTCAGAGATGGCTTTCGCAGAATCGAATTTCTTGACGGCGTAGCGCCAGTTCAGTTGGTTCAGGACGAGATCGGGAGTGGCTGTAGCTTGGCTCATATCGCAATATCCAACGTTCCCCAATCACTATGGGATACGGTGGCACGCTTGCCCCTGTGGTTTTACGCGAATCGCTCGATGTCATGACACGCAAATGCGAGAAGTGAATGCCCTACTTTAGAGGGCAGCTTGACAGAAAATTTTATGCAGGTGGGTAGGTTAGGCGTGAGTCAAACGCGATCGCTCCAGCGCCTTTGGCTTCTCTAATTCGACCTAGGAAAAATTGCTCTATGGATTCGTTCGGTTCGGCTTACACCAGCCTAGAAGCATTGGGAATTGTTGCGGTCGTGATGGTGGGCTGGATTGCCTCGGTCTGCCTGCACGAATACGGTCACGCGATCGTCGCCTACCGCTGCGGCGACAGCTCGGTGAAGCAGAAGGGCTATCTCACGCTCAATCCGCTGCGCTACACGCACCCGGTGGTAAGTATCGTTTTCCCGCTCGTATTTTTGGCGATGGGTGTGATTCCGCTGCCGGGTGGGGCTGTTTACATCGATCGCTCGGCGCTGCGCTTTCGCTGGCAGAGTAGCTTCGTTCTTTCCACGGTGCCGTCCGCGGCGTTGCCGTCCTCGCGATCGCGATCGGCATCATCGTGGCGCAGCTTCACGAGAAAGGATGAGCGATCGCATTTGTCGAGCATTTTAGGGGATGCGTTTGAGCACGTGGCGCAATGTCATCAGGCGCGCCCACGAATACAGCCGCCCGTACGGCTGGTAAATCTGATTGACCCGTTGCAGTGTGCGATAGTCCTGCTCGAAGCGATCGCCCAGTTCCGCAATCCGGTCGTCGAGAAGCTGGCTGGCGTAGTCGTATAGTTCCATGTCCAGCTCGTTAACGGATTCGACAAGCGATCGCACTTCGGGCGACTCCTGAGATTTGCCGGGACGATTTTTCGAGACGTTTTGATCGACCCACAACGGGAACGACCAGCCCAGCGATCGCCGCATCAGCGTGACGCTATCGGCAAATCGTTCGGACAGTCCCACAACCGCATAGTATTTACTTAAATTGCGTTTAACGATATCGAGCATTTCGCGATCGTTCGTCGGTTTCTCGTCGCTGAGACCGTATAGGATGCGGGTTTGAAAGTTTTTAGCATCGCTCGTAGACATGTCGCTTTCGATGTAGTCTTTTAGCGAAATATCGCGATCGCGAATGATTTCATACTGGGGATGATTGGGATTGCGAGCGATGTGATAGTACAGCGAAATCGCGCGATCGACTGGATGCCTTAAAAACGTGATGTAAGTCGATTCTCCCGGTAGAAATTTGTGCAGACCGAAGCACATGTGGCCGTTGAATAACCGAATATTGCCGTCGCGCACGCCCTCCATTTGTCCGACGGACTCGAACTGTTTGGCACCCGTGACCCAGTGCATCGCTTTTTTGCCGTACTGCTGCTTGAGAATTTCATTCAGCGTCGTGCCCGCCGTCTTAGGGATGTGCAGGAAAATCGCGTATTGGTTTTCCGTTTTGGGGGGCGCAGATGCGGTCACGCTCGGGGTCTCCTGGTGCTGGGTCTGAGCTGATGGGCTGGATCTAAATCTAGTCTGCGGCAGGCGATCGCTGTTTGACCACTTTGGCCGGAACGCCCACCGCGATCGCGTCGTCGGGTACGTCTTTGGTGACCACGCTACCCGCTC
>JBCBTL010000513.1:0-2837 GCA_039818705.1 Cyanobacteria bacterium J06639_1 | reverse complement strand
TCGGCTCCTGCCGCGTGCACCAGAGCCATATCCACATAGCTACCAAAAGCGGAGTTGGCCAGCATCACGTCATTGGGCTGCAACTGACGGTAGAGCTGGCGAGCCAGGACGATTTCACTGGTGCAAAAGGTGGCACACAAGGCATCGAGGACAACTCCCGTGGTCAGGGAGAATACGACCACCAGTTGAGCAATGGGAAATCCACAGCCTTCGGCTTGGTTGCTGTGCTGGGGATAGGCTGCCTGATTGGCAGGAGTGTCACTCATCAAGATGGCACTGCCATCCAAAGACTTTGACCGCTCGACCACACCACAGTTGGGCCTGCTCTACTTGGGCTTCCAGCCCTGCGGCACTCTGCTTCAATAAACGCTTGATGACTGCTTCTGGTAAGCGCTGACGGGCTTTGCAGTAGGCTCCCGTATCGGCTGAAGGCGGGCCCCCCCGCAACACTCAACCAAGCAATCACGCGAGCGACCGCATTGCGCAGACTGCCGTCCGTATCGAGTACTTGGGTCAGGAACATCCACAGGGTTACGACTGGGCTGTAGACAGATTCGCGATAGCGCATCTGTTCATCTTCGATGGCTTGTTTGATGGTTGATGTTGGCAGAAGCTCCTGGAAAGGCAGGCCAACGCTGTGCAGGAATTTCTGCTTGAGAATCTCGACTCGAGTCGGCATAGTAGGGCTAATTGCTTTAAGGCTCTTCAGGCTGGGATCAGCTTAGATCAAGCCTCAGAGCCTTTTTCTACTCCCTCATTTCAGTGCCATTCGACTCTGACTGTCCTTACCTTGGAGAAACTGCCTAGGACAGGTCAGGACAGTGGGGATACCCTCGATCGTTCCTCACAATACAGCGTGGCGACTTTCCGGCAATGACACTCTGCGCGACAAACATTCGCGATCGCAATCAGTAGAAGCCGAGTTGAGGAAAAACTCCATCGTCGATTTGGGAATACTTATCAATATCGGCAGTCGTCTCTGAAACAAACGAAGTTACAAGAAGATTGGCGGTTGCACGTTCGGCATAGGTGCGCAATGACTTCAAGTGGCGATCGTTTTTTCGCAGATAAAGTTTCTCGGGTTCGGACTGGAAGGACTTTGGATGCTGCCAATACGCATCTGCCCGTGGATAATTGTCGTGGGGTGCAGATGCTGGAGACGCATCTGTGTGGAGCAGATTGTATCCAGGGCCATCTGCAAGGTGCCTCTGCGAATTCTTTATGTTTGCAACAGGGATGTTTGACGGGGGCATGTTTGCGAAAGGTACGTCTGTACATTGCAGAAGTGGTTCTACGAGCAGCGGAGCTGATCGATGTTGACTCGGGCGTTCTGACGAATATTTTCAAAGCGAATTCCAGCATGGAGCACTGGCTGGGCGAGGACGTTCAGAAGATTTTGCAGGTTCGATCGCCTGAGGAACTCTGCACCTGGGATATCTTTACCCAACGCCCCACGAGGCAGAGATTGGAACGAGTTTTATCTCCCGATGCAGAGCGAGATTAACGGGTGAACGTTCGTTTTCGGAACGCAGCTCTCTGCGCGGGAGTGTTCGTGGCGATTGCGACCCTGGAGGCTGGCGCGATCGCCCTAAGAGCCAACGCGCAAGCGAAGCCAACCCCTCCAGTCCCACGCGCCCGCGCTTTGTTGCTCCAGCAATCAGGTCGGGCTGGGGATTTGGGAGATGCGAAGAGATCGCCTCCTCCAACATCTAAATCGAACATAGCTCAGGCTTCTGACGAGTCGCAGACTCAATCTGAAGAGACAATGAATCCGCCTGAAGAGGTCGATCCCGACTTCATCGTTTCACCCCGGATCGTGCCGAACGATCGCGTGCCCCCCCTGCTGACAATCTTGCCGTTGAACGGGGTTGCCATTAGTCACTTAACCGAGTGGGAACTCGCACCGCGCTATCTTTTTGGCGATCGCCTGACGGATTATTTCACCGTGGAGGCGCTGTACGCGATTGATAGTGACGTGCGGCAAGCCCTCACCCGCGACAACGTCTTCATCTCTGACCAGCGGGGCGAGTACCTGCAAATGGGCACGGTTTCTGGCAGTCGGCAAGTGGTATTGAGGCAGGAGGAACCTGTTACGCTCGAAGGCATTCACATTCAGCAAAGCTTTACGGGAACGTGTCGAGCGGTCAACAAACTCGTCACCGACATCGAGGAGCAGTGTACGTTCACGCCCGCCCTCGTGGTCGATCCCGAAAGTATCGATCCGGACTTTTTGTTTCCTGCCCGCATCGAACAGCCCGGCAGTTTAGGGGACGTGATTTCGCCCGAGACCCTTGAGATTTTGAGGCTGCCCGGATTTCAAAATGAAGGCGTTAACGGCGAGGTAGTCGGTCTCGATTTACTGTTTCCAAATGTGGGTGCTTTACCGAACCCCGAACAAACGGGAGCGGTCGATCGCCGCGAGCAAAATGACGTTCTCCCCTCCCTTACGTTTTCAAGGGTGCGGCAAGTGGTCAAAGCGAATCACGAGTCTGCCGAACTGGGGCGGACGATTCACGGATTTACGGGGATATTTGGCGATCGCGAGTTCGGCCTCAACTCCGCTGTCCAAGGCGCAGCCCAAGCTCTACCAGATTTCGTCCCTGACTTGAAAGGCTCGGACGAACCAACGAATCCGAACGTAAACAAGACCCTATTTATATCGGCGAATAACACCCGTTTGCCTGCCGAAAGCTTTACGGCCTATCACGGCGGCATCGGTCGCGCCAAGCACCAACTGCCTGGAGAGAGAGTTCCACCCGCTCAGTTTCACGGGGTTTGGCTGGGTTTGAGCCCGGTGACAGAGCGATCGCTTATTAGAACCAGTCAATTCGCCAACA
>JBCBTL010000512.1:0-2840 GCA_039818705.1 Cyanobacteria bacterium J06639_1 | reverse complement strand
GGCTGGATTCGAGTGAGGTCATGCTGGCAAAAGGGCTGAAAAAACGATCGCGATCTCAACATTAGAAAGCTCGATATCGAAAAGGCGACAGGGCGATCGCTCGCACCTGTCGCCTTTCATGTCGAGACCCTTAGCGGAACGGCGGCGCGTACAGAATGCCACCCGACGTATAAGACTGGTTCAAACCGCGCGACACGCCCAACGGCGTCAGATTGCGATCGAACAGCTCGCTGTAATTGCCCACGCCCTTAATGACGTCTACGGCAAAGTCTGCATCCAGCCCCAACAGTTCGCCCATGTTGCCTTCTGCCCCAACGAAGCGTCGGATGTTGGGATCTTCAGAATCGAGGAACGTATCGATGTTCTCGCTGGTAATGCCTTTCTCGTCGGCGTAGAACATCGCCCACACCGTCCAGTTAAGGATGTCAGCCCATTGCGGGTCGCCCGACTTCACCAACGGCCCCAGAGGTTCCTTTGAGATCACTTCTTCCAAAATCAGGTAGGAATCTGGCTCCTGAAGCTGCGTGCGGCGAGAAATCAGCGCGCTTTGGTCGCCCGTGTTGGCATCGCAACGGCCTTCCTCAAACGCATTGAAGGTCGCGTCGTCTCCGTCGAACACCACCGGCGTGAACTCTAGGCCGCGAGAGCGAAACGTATCGGCCAAGTTCAGTTCTGTCGTCGTACCGGCGATGACGCAAATCGTCGCGCCGTCGAGTTCTTCAATCGTCGTGATGCCCGTATCCACGGGAACGATGAAGCCCTGGCCGTCGTAATACACCGTGGGGCCGTAGGTCGCACCCCACTCGCGATCGCGAGTCAGCGTCCAAGTGGTGTTGCGGCTGATCATGTCCACTTCGCCCGACTGAATCGCCGTTTGGCGGTTCGCAGACGTGACCACTTTGAATTCAACCTGGTCGGGATCGCCGAACACCGCAGCAGACACAGCGCGGCAAATATCGATATCAAATCCGGTGAAGCTCCCGTTCTCGTCGAGACTACCGAACCCCGGCAGTTCGCTGTTGACAGCGCAATTCACCTTGCCGCGAGACTGCACCTGAGATAGCACCCCAGGAGACACGGCACTGGCAACTGCATCAGCCCCTTCGTTAACGGCATCGCTCACAGTACCAGAAGAGCACCCCGCTGCGGCCAAGAATGCCACAGCCCCGAACGCCGAAACCCACTTTTGCGATCGCATGTCAGACATGTAACTCCGTAACTCGAACACTTTCTCGACTCATCAACTTTCACGACTCATCAACCTAGAAGCGAACCCGAATTTTGACAAATGCCAAACGTAAGCATCCGCAAAGGGAGAGTTCGCAAGAACCTGATGAGACCGACGAGCCTGTCCTCAGCACCCGTCTTCAGCACAATGGCGGATTGCCACCCTAGCTTGACATTCTCCACAGGGGGCAAATGTTACCGCAGATACTACTGCGACCGTCCTGAATCTGGCAAGTTAGCTAAAATCAGGAAATCAGAGCGGTATACTGCGCTTCAGTCGTCACTCATTGCTGCCCATGACTTCTTCTGCTGCTTCATCTGCAACGACTCTTCAGGACAGCAATGCACCGAAGAGCGCCATCATTGAATGTGAAGACCTTCATAAGTGGTATGGGGAATTCCACGTTCTCAAAGGCATCACGACGAGCATTCGGAAAGGTGAAGTCGTGGTTGTTTGCGGGCCTTCAGGGTCGGGGAAATCTACGTTTATTCGGACGCTGAATCGCTTAGAGGAGCACCAGCGCGGCCGCATTATCGTGGACGGAATTGAGCTGACTGGGGACTTACGAAATATTGACGCGATTCGTCGCGAAGTCGGCATGGTCTTCCAGCAATTCAACCTGTTTCCTCATTTAACGGTGTTGCAAAACGTCACGCTCGGCCCCGTTTGGGTTAAGAAGTCTAAACGAGAAGAGGCCAAAACGAAGGCATTAGAACTGCTCGATCGCGTTGGTATTGCCGAACAGGCGGACAAATATCCCGGTCAACTTTCTGGAGGCCAGCAGCAGCGGGTGGCGATCGCCCGCGCCCTAGCGATGAGTCCGACAGTAATGTTGTTTGACGAGCCCACGTCAGCCCTCGATCCCGAAATGATTAAGGAAGTGCTGGACGTCATGAAAGAGCTAGCGCGATCGGGGATGACGATGGTGTGCGTGACTCACGAGATGGGCTTCGCCCGCGAAGTCGCCGATCGCATTATCTTTTTTGATGAAGGCAAGATCGTGGAAGAAAACGCTCCCGAAGAGTTCTTCACCAATCCGCAGCAAGAGCGCAGCAAGCTGTTCTTATCCCAAATACTGTCGCACTAGTCGGATTTAGCTAAAGCTTCGTAAGCCCCGCACTGAACCGCGCAGCGGTCAGCGTCGGGATATCAGGAGCGCGACCGATAGGAAGCATATGCAATCCTCCTAAACTAAAATGTGAGTATGTTCGTGATGACGTATCGCTATCGCATCTACCCTGATGCCCAGCAAGAGCAGCTCATGCTCGACTGGCTCGAAACGTGTCGGCGCGTCTACAACTTCGCTCTGCGCGAGCGTAAGGACTGGGTTGCCTCTCGCAAGTGCCAGCTCGACCGCTGTTCGCTGCAACGGGAGTACGTCATACCCGCCGATGTCCCTTACCCCGGCTACTACGTTCAGAAGAAAGCGCTGACTGCAGCCAAACAGGGCAATGAATGGCTCCAAGCCGTCCATTCCCAAGTGCTGCAAGAAGTCATCGCTCGCGTTGATGGGGCGTTTGCCTTCATGCGGGAGCGCGGCTACGGCTTTCCTCGCTTCAAAAAAGTGGGGCAAGTCCGCACATTGAGCTTTCCCCAACTGGGCAAGAAGTTC
>JBCBTL010000511.1:0-2843 GCA_039818705.1 Cyanobacteria bacterium J06639_1 | reverse complement strand
GTCATCGGGTGTTGGGTGAATTAGATGCGGCGGAGGGCTTGCTCATTGCGAAGGACCACTATGACAAGGCTCTAAGCGTTGCTCGCAGCATTTCTAGGCGAGATGCGTTGATCGAGGCATTGCTGGCGCGGGGGCGCTGGACGGCCAAAAGAGGTGAGGTTCCAAGTGCGGCAAACGATTTAGAGGAAGCGTTGGGCTATGCCGTCAGCAGTGGCTATCGGATCTATGAAGCGGACATTCGGGTGGCGCTGGCATGGATGCATAAGGCGGCGGGACAGCTGCAAACGGCGAGAAAGGAGGCAGAGAAAGCGCATCGGATGAGTGAAGAAATGGGTTACTACTGGGGGCAAAAGGATGCGGACGAGGTGCTGGCGATCGTGCTGCTGGGGGCGGCGCTGGGTACGGGATTGGGTCTGTGGCTGGGGTCGGGGTTGACACAGTACTACACCAACTTTTTCCACTTTCCGCTGCTGCGCTACGAGGCCGGACGAGGGTTGATTTTGAGCGCGATCGCCATCAGTGCGGGCGCGGCTACGTTTGGAGCCTTTACCGCTTTGCGTCAGGCGGTCAGTCTGCCCCCTGCCGAAGCGATGCGACCGGAACCGCCCGCCCAGTTTCGCCCGACGCTAGTGGAACGGCTGGGATTGCAGCGCTGGTTTTCTCCGGCCAGCCGCATCATCCTCCGCAATCTGGAGCGACGACCGCTGCAAGCCTTTTTCTCGATTACGGGCATCGCTTTTGCCGTCGCGATTCTGGTCATCGGTCGGTACTTCATCGACGTGACCGATCTGCTGGTGGACGTGCAGTTCCGCACTATCCAACGGGAAGACATCACCCTCGCGTTTAACGAAGCGCTGCCCGGACGCGCCCGCTACGATCTCGCCCACCTCCCCGGCGTGATGCAGGTCGAACCCTTCCGCGCTATCCCTGCCCGCCTGCGCCACGACCACTACACCCACCGCAGCGGCCTCACCGGACTGGAACCCAACAGCAATTTGCGGCGCTTGCTCGATCGCGATCTCAACGAAGTGCCGCTGCCCCCCGATGGCGTGGTCATGTCGAAAAAACTAGCGGAGATGCTCCACGTCGCGATCGGCGACCCCCTCACCGTCGAAGTGTTGGAAGGCGAGCGCCCCACCCGCACCATCCCCGTAGTGGGCACTGTGGACGACCTCATCGGCGTGGCCGCCTACACCGACATCCGTGCCCTCAACCGCCTCATGCGCGAAGGCCCGTCCCTCTCCGGGGCTTATTTGAAAGTGGACATGAGCCAAAGCGATCGCCTTTACGCCCAGCTCAAACGCACCCCCGCCGTCGCCAGCATCGCCCTGCGGCAAACGGGCATCGCGCGCTTCCAAGAGACCGTGGCTCAAAGCCTGCGCGTCTTCACCATTGTCCTGGTGATTTTCGCCTGCATCATCGCCTTCGGCGTGGCTTACAACACCGCCCGCATCGCTCTCTCCGAACGCAGCCGCGAACTCGCCACCCTCCGCATCATCGGCTTCACCAAAGAAGAAGTCGCCTTCATCTTGCTGGGCGAACAAGCCGTCCTCACCCTTACCGCCATCCCCTTCGGTTTCGGTCTGGGCATAGGCGGCTCCGCTCTCATGTCCCTCGCCTACAACACCGAACTCTACCGCCTGCCCGTCACCATCGGTCGCTCCACCTACGGTTTCGCCGTCATCGTCATCGCCCTCGCCGCGATCGCCTCTGGCTGGTTCGTCCGTCGCCAGCTCGATCGCGTCGATCTCGTCGCCGTCCTCAAAACTCGCGAATGAGGAGACTCATCATGCCCGACGATCGCCCCACCACCTACCGCCTCACGAAAGTCGAAGTGCCGCCCCCTGCCGCACCGCCCGACTCAACCGAGCCAGCCCCTATCCCGCAGGCTCCTCCGCCAGCCCGTCGCCGCCGTCTCTCGCGCAAGTGGCTGTATGGGTTACTTGGGCTGGGCGCGATCGCTTTAGTCGCCCTCTCCTTCCGTCCCGCCCCCATTCCGGTGGATCTGGCAACCATCGAGCGCGGCAATCTGAAAGTGACCGTCGATGCTGAAGGCAAAACTCGGATACGCGATCGCTTCGTTATCGCTGCCCCTGTCGCCGGACGGTTAAATCGCATCGACTTAAATGAAGGCGATCGCGTCGAACGAGGAGACATCGTCGCCCGCATCGATCCGCTCCCGCTCGACGCTCAAGTCCGCTCCGCCCGCGCCCGCCTGCAAGAACTCCAGGCTGAAATCGCAGGAGTCGCCACACTTCGTCCCAAACAGGAAGCTCTCGCTCGCGCCCGCGCCGATATTGATGCCGCGATCGCCGCTCAGGAAGAGGCCAACGCCAACATCGCTCGCGCCCGCAGTCGAGCCGATCAGGCCGATCGCGATCTGCAACGCGCCATCGATCTCGAAACTACAGGAGCCATTTCCCGCCAGCAGCGCGAAGATGCAGAATTGACTGCCGCTACTCGCGATCGCGAACTCGAAGCCGCTCGACGGGCGGGCGATCGCGCCAGTGCTGAAGTCGCCGCTGCCCGCGAAGCCCTCACCCTGCTCGAAGCCGAACGCAGCGATCCTGATTATTTACTCGACGTGTACAAAGCCCAAATCGCCAGCGTTGAAGCCGAACTTGCCAACCTTGCAGACGAAGCCAGTCGTACCACTCTTACTGCCCCAGCCAGCGGCCAAGTCTTACGGATTCAACAAGAAAGCGCTCGATTTGTCGAAGCAGGAAACGTGCTGTTGGAGCTGGGAAATCCTGGTGATATGGAACTGGTCGTTGATGTCCTGTCCACCGATGCCGTCAATATTGCGCCGGGGAATGAAATCGCGATCGCTCACTGGGGCGGCG
>JBCBTL010000510.1:0-2848 GCA_039818705.1 Cyanobacteria bacterium J06639_1 | reverse complement strand
ATCGCGATCGGGTCGGTCATGGCGGGAGCGGCGGAGAGCTGTCGTTGGATAACGCGATCGTCTCGGTTCAGATAGCGGGTGAGGTTGTTGCCCTCGGTATCGACGATGATGCTGTAAACCAAATCTCGTTCGCGGCTGGTTTGCTGCATGAGGGTTTCCAAATACAGGAAATCTAGGTTGTAGATGGCTTCGGGGGCGACTTCGCTTAAAAACTGAGCTTGAGTTTCGGCGCGATCGCGCAGGTCTTCAATTTGCCGCGAGTAGGTGCGCCCCACTTGAAAGACACCCACCGCGAACTGCGTCGTCACCAAAAAGGTACTGACCACAACGAGATACTTGGCGGCCAAGCTGGACTTGAAGCGTCTGAATTTGCGGTTGAGAGATGGCATGGCGAGGCAAGAATGACGAGCAAGTAAAGGACAGACAAGCAGTGAGTCAGTCAGCGTCCCAACTGCGAAGCTTGAGAGTTTCGATCAGGTTTTCGATGTTGCCGTAATCGACAGCGGGGACGAATCCCGTCGTCCTCAGCGAGTCGAGCGCGGAGTGGTCGTCGGGAATGTTAAGCAGTGCGTCGCGAACGCGATCGCTCAGTTGCGAATCGGTGGTCGGTAACGCCGCGATCGGCCATTCGGGGTACAGAGCGGTAGTGTGAGGGAAAAAGAAATCGCCCTCAGCGCGATCGATAATCCTGAGTTCGTCAACGCTCGAAATTAGCCCTTTTTGCTCCATTTTTTCAAGCTGTCCCGTCCGGATAAAGCCAACGTCGATCGCGCCATTCAAAACGGCTAACACGATGTTGTCTTGCGATCGATTTTCCACGAAGCTGCTGAAGTCGACGAAGGGGTCGAAGTCGTTTTGCAGTAGGTGAAAGATCTGGAACGTGCAGCCCGCCGCCGCTGTTTGGAACGCCACGCAAGCCGCATTCGTGCCTCTAAGGTCTTCGATCGAGGTGATGTCGCTTTCTGCTGAAACGACGATGAGACCGCCGAATTCCGTTCCGACGTTCGGACGTTCGTGAGTGACTAAAAACTCGGTGTTGTAAAGCCGCTGGAGCTGGACTGCTGCTAGTGGGTTGTTACTCGCAAAATCTAGCGCGCCCTCGGCAACCTGTTGAAATTGACTCTCCTGCGACAGCACGACCAACTCGAAAGGCCGACCGATCGCGTTAGAGAGATAGCTCAGTAGAGGGCTATAGCGCTCGTTCACCGAGACGGCACTGTCGATCGCCAACACCCCAAAGCGAACAGCATCGTCGTGCGGCCGAGTTGCTTTCGCTCGAACGGTTTCAGGCTGTGTAACTTCAGACTGCGCGATTTCAGACTGAGTGATGCTCGATGGAGCTTCTGGGGCGATCGCAGACGCACAAGATGCCATACCGAACAGTGGCAGCAGCACGCCCAATCCCGCGATCGCTCGTCGATGCGTCTCGTTCATTTCCTGTCGTCCTTGCTGCTTCCGAATGTGAATTTGGTTTGAAGCCAAGCTATCCGTAGAGTTCCCATTTTTTCGGTTCTCATTCAGGATTTCGAGCTGGAAACAGTACTTTTTATTTTAGCAACTGATTTCGATTCAATTCGATTTGATTTATCGTTAAAATCCCCTCTCGGCGAAGGGTTTAGGATTGCAAACATTTACGATTGATTGTGAATAATTTGCTTTCACCTTGATTTCTCTTTTCTGTGTTTTGATGTATGCTTTGTCGTATTTTTACGTGCTCGCTCGAGCCGCGATTGCGATAAAATTTTGCCGAGAAAATGTCGAAGTCTGCTTCTCTTATTTCACGTGTTCGCGATCGAGAGAATTCGCGTAATTGAGGCGAATTTGCGTCGCGCCAGCCGTTTCTCTGCCATTTCACGATCGCTTTTTACGGTTAGGCGTGGAGATGACAAGCCTGCCGCGATGCAGGGCTGCTTCCCCACAAAGCAGCTCTACCCCGTATCGGACGTATCTGCACCCCCACCGGGATTTCGATCGCATTCGCGAGGCTCTTCATGCAAGTTTCCACCCTCCCCACCGCCAAGACGACCTGTTCGACATTCGTTCCCCATCTGCCGCTGTTGGCCGTGCCGCCCCAGCTCGATATCGTCACTTGCGATGCGTTTCTGGCCGCTTGTCGGTGTTTTTTAGCCACCCGGCCTCGCCCGCAGGCGTTGAGGTTGGATTTTGCTCAAACGCGCGATGTCGATAGCTGTGGCATCGGCGCGCTGCAGCAGATTGTCAGCTTGGCGCGAGAGTTCGACTTGCCCGTCGTGGCCTGGAGCGTTCGCCCGAACGTTGCCCGAAGATTGATTGCTGCCCACCTCGACCGTGAGATTTCTATGGACGCTCGCACTCGTGCCCTGGACTACCCCGATCGCTTTCTCTCCGCTCCCCATCCAGAGCGCCGCCCCCTGCATCCCTCCGCAACATCGCCGTTCAAACGGGCGATCGACATTCTCGGAGCGCTGGTGGGGCTGAGCTTCACTGCCTTGCTATTCCTGCCGATCGCGATCGCGATTCAGCTCGACAATCCCGGCCCCGTGCTGTTCAGTCAGGTGCGGCGCGGGTTGCTGGGGCGTCAGGTTCGCATTTGGAAATTCCGCTCGATGGTGGTGGATGCAGAAGCGCGTAAGGGGGAAGTGACCAACCAGATCGACGGAGCGTTTTTCAAGAACGATCGCGATCCTCGCATCACCCGCGTCGGACAGTTCTTGCGCCGCACCAGCCTGGACGAACTGCCACAGATCTGGAACGTGCTGCGCGGCGACATGAGCCTTGTCGGGCCCCGCCCCATCACCTGGTCCGAACTTGACCGCTACGGCCCGCATGCCGATGCGTATCTCAGCCTCAAACCCGGGGTCACGGGGCT
>JBCBTL010000509.1:0-2858 GCA_039818705.1 Cyanobacteria bacterium J06639_1 | reverse complement strand
GGGTCGATCGCCTCGCTCACCCGCCACGCTCCCGAGCTTCCGATCGTCGTTTTAACTAACACGGACGATGCCGAACTTTCAGTTGAGGCCGTGCGGCTGGGGGCACAAGACTATCTGGTGAAACGTCAAGTTACGTCAACGGTGTTGCTACGATCGCTGCGCTACGCCATCGAACGCAAGCGCATTTCTGAGGCGCTACAGGATGCCAACAACGCGCTCGAGCGAAAAGTAGGCGATCGCACTGCCGAACTCGAAGCCGCCAATCGCAGCCTGCATCGCGAAGTGTTGGCGCGGCAAATCGCGCAAGAACGCCTTGCGGTGGCGCAGCGAGCTGGAGGTATCGGCACGTTCGAGTGGAATTTACAAACGGATGAAGTGCTGTGGTCGCCGGAACTAGAAGCACTTTACGGCGTTCCACCGGGACAGCTCGGTCGCTCGTATCATGCGTGGTTGCAAACCATTTGTCCGGGCGATCGCGAGTCGTTGGCTCGAATCTTGCAGAACGCCATTCAATCTGAACGCACCTTAGACGTGGAAGCTCGGGAGCGTGGCGGGTGAGCGAGGCGATCGACCCCAAGCCGCAACTGTCAGGCAGGGAAAGATCCAGCAGTACGACATCGAAGCGATCGCGATCGAGTTCTGCTGTGGCTTCACAAAGGCGCGAGACGCAGACCCAGCTAAAGCGTTCGAGCGCCGTATCTTGCAAATACGTTTGAAATAGATACGCTTGTGCCGAGTTATCCTCGACAATCAGCACGCGAATCGAGGTGCGAGCTACCGTCTGGGCGAGGGAAGCGTGGCGGTTGCTAACCAAAATTCTTCAATCCCCCGAACGATTTCAAACAGTTGCGCTAAATTTCGCGATTTTGAGATGAAGCAATTGACGTGGAGATCGTAACTTTTCGAGATGTCGTCCTCGCTGCGAGACGTACTCAATACGACGACGGGAATATGCTTGAGGGCGGGATCGGCTTTGATATCGGCCAACACCTCGCGCCCGTCTTTGCGAGGAAGATTGAGATCGAGCAACACCAAATCGGGATGATTGACGTGTTGAAACTCGCCTTCTTGCCGCAGGTACGTCATCCCCTCGATCCCGTCGCGGGCGATCTCTAGATTGCAGCGATCGCCCGAACTTTTAAGTGCTTCTCGAATCAACCGGATGTCGCCGAGGTTGTCTTCAATCAGCAAGATAGTTTTGCGCTCTCCGTCTGCTACCACGCTCTCGCTCCCTACCTCCCACTGGAATGGTGAAATAAAACGTCGTGCCGACACCATCCGCATCCGACTCAAACCAAATGCGACCGCGATGACATTCGACAATCTTTTTGCAAATCGCCAGCCCCATTCCCGAACCCGGATATTCGTCGCGGGTGTGCAAGCGTTGGAAAATCACGAACACCCGCTCGCGGAACTGCTCGTCAATGCCAATGCCGTTATCCCGCACTGAAAACAGCCATTCATCCTCCTGGCGTTCTACTTCAATCGCAATGTGAGGAGCGCGATCGCGATGCCGGAATTTCATTGCGTTTCCGATCAAATTCTGGAAAAGCTGCATGAGTTGCGTCCCGTCTGCCACGATTGTAGGCATCGCGTCAAACGTAATATCAGCTCCGGTTTCTTCTACCCGCTGGCGCAAGTTATTTAAGGCTTGCTGGAGAGAGCGATCGACTGACGTTAGCTCCCAAGCAACTCCTTGAATGTCCACTTTCGAGTAGGTCAGCACGTCGTCGATCAGCGTTTGCATGAGGCCAACGCCGTCTACCGCAAAGTTGATGTATTCGATCGCGTCACCATCGAGTTCTTGACCGTAGCGAAGTTCCAAAAGCTGGACGAAATTCGCCACCTGATTGAGGGGTTCCTGCAGGTCGTGAGAAGCTACGTAAGCAAATTTTTTCAGCTCCGCATTCGACCGTTCCAAATCACGCGCCAACAGCGTTAGATCTTCCGCCTGTCGCAACACGATATGGACGATCGCTTTTCTCAGCTCCAACGCCGATTCCATTTCCACAGATTGCCACGGCAGCGATTTCAGGCTGACGGTTTCTTTCCACAGCGAGAACGATTTGCGCGGGCACAGTTTCAGTTCGCGGCCAGAGTCTTGCAGCTCGTAAGCGTTGTTCGGATCGCCGCCCCACTCCACCGTTTGAATGACTTCGGGGCGGAACCACATCACGAAGCTGCGCTTAGAAATGGGGATCGCGAGCAAGCCACTGGCGACGTGCTTGAATCGTTCGGCATCGGAGTACAGCAGGGGCAGTGCGTCCGTACAGAAAATCTCCTCCTCGGTTGTTTTAGCGAGCCACGCTGCCAACAAGTCCAGCTCGTCCTGACCGGGCGTTTTACCTACCGTCGTCCAGCTCCCGCCGTAGCAAATTGCGGCACCTTGCGCGTCCACCAGCTCTAGCAAACTGGACTCGTCCTGAGTCAGTCCTTCGACGAACGTGTCCGCTTCAGACATGCGCTCGATCGCGCGCGATCGCATGTGAGAGAGCTGAATTTGACGGTGAAAATCCGACGTTTCTTCTCGCGTTGAAATCTCTGTAAAAATCACTCGCCCCAAGAATTCACACGCTTTGCGTAGCTCGTATGGCACGAATTTCGGCGCGCGGTGGTGACAAGCGATCAATCCCCATAGCTTGCCGTCTTTCATCAAAGAAATTGTCAGAGATGCTCGAACCTCCATGTTGTGGAGATATTCCCGATGGCAACCATGCGGGCTGCGCAAAATGGACTGCGTTAGGTCGAGAGGCTGCTGCGTGTCAGGATTTTGAGCGGGATAGATATCCACTGGATCGGCTTGAGCGTCGGGAATCACTCGAATCCAATTCGAGAGAAACATCTTCCGCGCCGTTTTC
>JBCBTL010000508.1:0-2880 GCA_039818705.1 Cyanobacteria bacterium J06639_1 | reverse complement strand
CGCCCTTCGTGAGAATTGCACCCGCCATCATCGACCCGTGAAAATCCACGTTGCGCATATTGGCATTCACGAACGTCGTGCCGGAATAATCCGTCTCCGACATGTCGCGTCCCTGCAAAATCGTACCGTTGTAGTTCACCGTGCGATCTTGCGCGATCGCCACGCCCCCAACCCCCATCCAAATCCCGAGACCCATCCAGATCGGGGCGATCGCCATCAAGAGCGCACCAACGCGACGGCTCCAGCGAGCGATCGCGCTACGAATGCGAGAACCAGAGGTCGAGATCATCTGCTCAATTCCAACGAGGGCAACACGTCTAGCCTAAAACGCAAAGCCCCCGACAAACTGCCGGAGGCTCGCATCTCTTGATTTCTCTAGCGCATCTCGACAGGCGATCGCGGGCGAGATGAACGATAGAAGTGATTACTGAACGACCACTTTGCCAGCCATGCCAGCACCACGGTGGGGGGTGCAGAAGTAGCTGTACTCGCCAGCGGGCACGTCGAAGGTCACTTCATGCTCTAGGCCAGGAGCCGCCATCAGCTTTTTGTAGGACAGCTTGTCAGCTACGGCAGAATCTTTGGTGTCGAACACGATGTTGTGGGGGAAAGCTTTGTTGTTGACCCACTTCACCGTGTCGCCGCTTTGGATGGTGATGGAAGCAGGGTCGAACACCAACGCGCCTTGGTCGGAGCCCATTTTCACCGTGTAGGTTTCAGCCGCTGCGGGACGCGCCGTCAGCGCGAAGCTGGTGACGACCAGAGCGATCGCAGCTAGCAAGGCGCCAGCACGCTTGAGAGAAGACAAAACAGAATTCATGAGAGGCCTCTTGCTAAATACGATGGTGTCCACGACAGCTTGTCATAGCGCTCTGATTATATAGGATCTTATGAACTACCCGCAGCTACAGAGCAGCGGGTTTGATGTCGTCTCACCGAGGCCAGTTGCGCAAACCCACCGCAGTGCGTTGGCGTAGAGCTTTCCCCTCCACGACTGAGGACGTTAGTTCCTAACGCCCATTCCAGCATCACCTTCGCCGCCGCCACATCGCGATCTTCGACGCAGCCACATTCGCAGCGATGCTCTCTTTGACTCAACGGTTTACGCTCTTGCTTGCCACAACTCGGACAGGTTTGAGACGGCTTGACCTGGCGCGTCGGCACTGTGACCCACACCCCGTCAGCCTCTTCCAACTTGACCTGAATCGCACTCGCAAGCGACGCAATCCCCACATCTAACAGCGAGCGGTTGAGTCCCGCTTTCTGTCGTTTGCGAGCTTTCCCCTTGCGGGTCATCTTGGATAGCTCCAGCTTTTCCGATGCAACGAGGCTGTTACTGCTCACGATCTCTGCTGCTTGCTGGTGTATCCAATTCTGACGGCGCTGAGCAATGCGGCGATGTTCCGCTCGCACTTGCTTCTGAATCTGTTTCCAACGCCGAGAAAACTTGGTCTTTCGTCGTAACTGCTTTTGCAGTGTCATTACTTTTGCAGTTCGTCCGAACTTGGGAGGAGCTACTTTCTCTCCGGAACTGGTGGCGATCGCCGTTGTGCAGCCGAAGTCGAGGCCAATCGCTCCCGCGCCTGTCTCGCGTTCCACTTGAGCGTTGACGGTAATCGAGGCGTACCACTTGCCAGCACGCAGGACAATCGTGCAAGTGGTGGGTGTGCCCCACTGCCGCGCCTTGCCCCGCATCTTTATCGCGCCCAAGTTCGTCAATTTCAGCCGTCCGTGTTTGCCGTCCGTGAGCGCCTTCCAGCCTGACTTACACGGATACGTCCAGCCCGAGTAACGACGGATGCTCTTGAATTTAGGAAAGCCGCCGATACCTTTGAAAAACCGCTGGTAGGCGAAATCGACCCGTTTGATAGTCGCTTGCAGGGCATGACTGCCCAGCTCAGCAAATTCCGGCCACACTTGCTTGAATTCGGGCAACAAGTTTTGCTGCTCGAAGTAACCCACCGTTCGTTTCTCTTGACGATAGATTTCACGACGATGAGCGATGCAGGCGTTGTAGAGATAGGTGTGCAAGCGTCTCCACTCGTAGAGCTTGGCTTCTTGCTGCCGAGTGGGATAGAGCCGAAAGGTGATGCGTCGAGTCGTCATGTCTGCTGGCTATCTTGACCCCCGATTTGAGCCATTCGTCGCACACCCGTTGGGTATGACTCCTCAAGGCTGTGCTTTCCTATCCCCACCCTAAAGAGGGATGGGGACTGACGCACGATGTTCAGAAGTTTGGAAGCGCGATCGCCTGTGACGCTTGACGGCCTAGGTCAACGGGCGAGATCCCGAGCGTGCCGGGGATCTGGGGAGCTAGCCGCAAGCTGTTCGCAGGCTGCACCCTAAACAGGCAAAACGCCCCCTGGAGCGTTTAGGGGGCGTATGGCTGCCCGAAGCAGCTCGGGAGAATCTCAATGGACAAAAATAACGACTAACCGATCGTTAGTGGGGCAGCTTGTCTGCCCGACAGAAGGAGCCATCCACGTTATGACAAACATCGTCGGTGATGGCCTGGAATCCAACTTTTACCCCTGGCTCCACCGGAGCGAACACGGTAGCAATGGCTCGGACGAGCCGCGTCCAATACTCGATCATGCTCCACCTCTTAGGAAACCACTGATAAACGTCAGATCTAATCAACTGTTGAAATGTGCAATTGAAAGGCAAGACATCTCGCTTCGCAATCTCTTCATTCCGGGATAATTGATACTGTCTAGAGATGCTTTGTCAGGTTCGTTCGAGATGTCAAGAACCGACAAAGTTAACCTCTCCTATCCAAATTGGAATTCAGGTTGCAAAGCTAGAGACGTCTTTTGAAAGGAGACGACCTCGTCAGAGCTATCTACTAAAACTGCGATTAAGACAATCGCTTGCCGAACG
>JBCBTL010000507.1:0-2880 GCA_039818705.1 Cyanobacteria bacterium J06639_1 | reverse complement strand
ACGCCATACCCGATGTCACCCTCAGCGGCGCGATCGACAGCATCGGTCTGAGGATTCAACGGCAGCAAGTGGTTAACACCGACCCCACCGCCAATATTGACGCCAAGGTCGTGGAAGTGACCGTGCGGCTGGATGCAGAGTCGAGCGATCGCGTTTCCGGTCTTACCGACTTGCAAGTTACCGCCCGCATCGAAACGGGCGATCGCGTTGCGGGGGCATTTTGAGATGGTATTTGGAATCGTCAAAACCCTGCGCCGCCGCCTGCCGCTGGGGTGGAAGCAGCTCAAACACGATCGCACTCGCTTACTGGCGGCGATCGCGGGGATTACGTTTGCCGACATCCTTATCTTTATGCAGCTCGGCTTTCAGGACGCGCTCTTCACCACGAACACCCAATACCCGAACCGATTGAACGGCGACATCGTGCTGTTGAGCACTCAGGCGAACAACCTCAACCAGCTTTTCACCTTCCCCCGCCGCCGCCTCTATCAAGCCCTCGACATCCCTGGCGTCACGGCGGCTGAACCCGTGTACGTAAACTCGGTGCGCTGGCGCAATCCTGAAACGCGGGAAAAAACCTCAATCATGACCCTGGGCTTCAACCCCGATCGCCCCGCCTTCGACCTGCCCGAAGCCAATCGGCAGCTCGACGCGATCAAACTGCCTTACACCGTCCTGTTCGATCGCGCGTCGCGGGGCGAGTACGGCCAAACCATCGCCACCGTGGAAGCGGGCGGGACGGCTCCGATCGAAATCGATCGCGACACCGTCCGAGTCGTCGGGTTGTTCCAGCTAGGCGCTTCGTTCAACGACGACGGAGCCGTCATGATGAGCGACCAAACGTTCTTACGCCTGTTCCCCCGTCGCGCTGCTGGAGCCGTCAGCTTGGGAGCCATTTATGTCGATCCGGTCTACGATGCAACCACAATTGCGACCGCTCTCAACGACTACCTTCCAGACGACGTTAGAGCCTTGACCGCCGCCGACTACGTCGCCTTCGAACTCAACTACATCCAAACCCGTTCCGCGATCGGTTTCGTCTTCAGTCTCGGCTCGATGATGGGCTTTATCGTCGGCGTGGTCATCGTCTATCAAGTACTTTCGACGGACGTAAACGCTCACTTAGCCGAATACGCCACGTTCAAAGCCATGGGCTACCGACAGCGCTACCTGCTCGGCGTCGTTCTCGAAGAAGCCCTCTTACTCTCCGCGATCGGCTTCTTGCCCAGCGTCGGTATCGCCCTCGGCCTTTACAACCTGACAAAAGCCGCCACTGCCCTCCCCATCGTCATGCCCCTGTCGCGCGTCGTCACCGTGTTCCTCCTCACTGTCATCATGTGCAGCCTGTCGGGGGCGATCGCCACCCGCCGCCTCCAGTCCGCCGATCCTGCCGATATCTTCTAACGCCATGTCTGCATCCCCCATCCCCGCTGAAGCTCGCCCCGCCGAGTCGGTTCCTCAAGAAACCTCACCCGCGATCGCCATCAGCGGTCTGAACCACTATTTCGGGCGCGGCCAACTGCGCAAGCAAATTCTGTTCGATGTCAGCTTCGAGATCGCCCGTGGCGAGCTAGTAATTTTAATGGGGCCATCCGGTTCCGGCAAAACCACCATTTTGACCCTCGTGGGAGGCTTGCGATCGGCTCAAGAAGGTAGCCTCAACCTTCTGGGGCAGGAACTCTGCGGCGCGAACCGAGAATTACTAGTGCGATCGCGGCGGCGCATCGGCTACATCTTCCAAGCCCACAACCTCCACGGCAGCCTGACCGCCCTCGAAAACGTGCAGATGGGGCTAGAGGTTCACGGGACGTTCTCAAGAGCGGAAATGCGCGATCGCGGTGCTGCCATGCTCGCCCGCGTGGGACTCGCCGAACACGTCCACAAACTTCCCGACCAGCTTTCCGGCGGACAAAAGCAACGGGTGGCGATCGCCCGCGCCCTCGCCAGCCACCCGGCATTAGTATTAGCCGACGAACCCACCGCCGCCCTCGACAAAACATCCGGTCGCGCCGTAGTCGAACTGATGCAAGAACTCGCCCGCGAGCAAGGCAGCACGATTTTGATGGTGACCCACGACAACCGCATCTTGGACGTGGCCGATCGCATTCTAAAAATGGAAGACGGACGGTTAATTACCAATCATTCCCCTGCGAAGGCGGCGTGAGAGGCGATCGCATTTCAGGAAACTGCTACAGCAAGCCCGTCATAATGAACTGAGTTGTCATTCATTCCCTCAGAGATGTCCGCAAATCCATCCCGTTTTCACGTTTCTGCGGTTTGGGATGCCGAGGCAGAAGTCTGGACGGCCACGAGTGAAAACATCCCAGGGCTTGTCACCGAAGCCGACACGCTGGACGCTTTGACAGCCAAGCTACAGGTCGTGGTGCCCGACCTTCTCGTCCTGAACGACGTCCTCGACGAACATAGCGCGAGGGCGATCGAACTCGACATTCTCAGTCAACGTCGAGAACGAGTTCAAGTGACAGCATAGATGCCCAAATCGCTTACTCCCGAACTAAAAAAGCGATTGACGCAAGCGGGTTGCTCGTTCGCGCGATCGGGTAATGGAGACCAAAAGATTTAGTTCAGCCCGATTACTCAACGACGGTTCGGTATCGATAGCGCCATTCAGTCCAGGCAGACAGCCAACGCAATTCTTCGCCAAGCTGGGTTACCCAAAGCATTCTGAGAAACAGCACGATCTTGATGGTGACCCGCAATGGCCACATCTCGAACCAAGCCGATCGCATTCTGAAAACAGTTCGAGCTTACCCAAGTGAATTCAGATAAACATCTAAGCCACAGATTTTATCGGGAGGTATAGATCCGTGATTACCGTGCAGTGCGTAATAGATTGAATAATACAGAAAATTAAAATGC
>JBCBTL010000506.1:2582-2882 GCA_039818705.1 Cyanobacteria bacterium J06639_1 | reverse complement strand
TCGCCTCTCTGAACAAAGGAGTCCGCGTGCTAACGGACTCCCACCATTTCGCTTATTCAGATAGCGATCGCGCGGTAATCCTCAAAGGGGTTAGCGCAGGGTACGGCTGTTGAACGACAGGCCGCCGTGGTCTTTCTCAGTACCGCGTGCGTTGATTTCGGCCAACCGCTGCACGATCGCGGGGCGACCGTCGAACTCATCACCGACCATACCGAAACCGTCGCCAGAGGCAGTCAGAACGCCTTCAGGCTTCTCAACATCGTTCGACAGAGTGCGGGAGTTGAAAGCTAGACCGCCGTG
>JBCBTL010000506.1:0-2572 GCA_039818705.1 Cyanobacteria bacterium J06639_1 | reverse complement strand
CGTTGATTTCAGCTAAGCGCTCGACGATCGCCGGACGAGCTTGAGCGGGAGCGGAACCGAAGATAGCGGCGGTGCCCAGAGCGAGAGCGGAAAGAACCAGACCCGTGTTGATGCGTTTCATGACCTTAGACCTCAGTAGTTGGGTGGGAGTGAGAGAAGTGAACTGCTGTTCTCTATGTCTCCTAGTAAACGGGTTGGGTCTGAGGCTCCTCTGGGTGTCGGTGCAGCAGAGGATAAGGCTTGAAGAAGCGATCGCTCAAGTTCCTCTCAGCAAGGAATCATCCTAAAGCATTCCGCCCAGGAGAATTGGAACCCCCCATCTGGGTATGGCACTATTGAGTGACATCACTTCACGACTTCTGTGAACAGCAAGCAGACTCGGACGTTAGAGAGCATTTTTACCGACCCCATCAAGTCAGACATCAAATGGAAGGATATCGAGTCACTGTTTGAAGCGTTAGGAGGCGAGATTGAGGAGCGCAGTGGGTCGCGGGTGTCGTTCGTCATCGACGGGCTGAGCAAGACGTTTCACCGACCGCACCCCAGCCCCAACACGAAGACATATGCGGTCAAAGCCGTCAGAAACCTGTTGATGGATGCAGGCATTACTCGCAAAGGAAGGGTGAACGATGACTAGGATCGAGTACAAGGGCTACATCGGCGAAGTCACCATCGATGAAGAGTCGGGGTGGTTGTGTGCCGATACGATTGGCATGCAGGGGGGAGCTACTGCTGAAGCCGAAACATTCGCCCAGCTCAAAGAAGAATTTGCGACCTCGATTGAGGACTACCTCGCGGTCTGTGCGGAGCGCGGCATCACTCCAGAGCGCTCGTTCTCCGGGCGGTTTCAAGTTCGTACCACCCCAGAGATCCATCGTCTGGTGGTGGCCGCTGCCCAACTAGAAGGGAAAAGCCTCAATCAGTTTGCTGGAGACGCACTCGCAGAAAAAGCACGCGCGACGCTACCCAATCACGACGCTGAACCAACGACAAACCGAGGAATCATCCCCGCTGCTGATATGGCCGTCTCTTAAAGCAGTATTCGGAAAACCGCGTCTGCCCATCGACTATCCCGCGCGTCCCAGTCATGAAAACCACAACCGACTACCTAACGCTGGAAGATTACCTGACCAACTCGAACGGCACTGATATCCCGTTCGAGTTAGTGGATGGAGAGCTGGTCGAAATGCCTCCAGAATCCCGCATCAACAACAAACTCGCCAGCTTCCTCATCGATATCTTCGCCACCTACTTCCCCAAAGACACGATCGGCAACAAGACCGCGATCGCCGTCAGCGGCAAACGGGCAACAGCCAGAATCCCCGACGTGACCGTTCTGAGCGAAGAAGGCGATCGCCTTCTGATGGCGCGGCGCAGCGATACGGTCACCTATGACATGCCGCCGCCCGTGCTTGTGGTGGAAGTCGTCTCCCCCGGCCAGGAGAATCGCGATCGCGACTACCGACACAAACACACGGAGTACGCGGCGCGCGAGATTCCTGAATACTGGATTGTCGATCCAGAGCTTCAGCAGGTGACTGTGTGCGTTTGGAATAACGGGCGGTATGACGATGCGATTTACTCCGGTGGAGTCGCGCTGACATCATCCGTCATTCCAAATTTGGAATTGACTGACACGCAGATTTTTGAGCGACAACTCTGACGACGTTCAGTGCTTCATCGACGCTGCGGGCGATCGCTACCTGCCCTGCCCATTGCTCGTGCCAGCGTCGCTCGTCTGGGGTGAGCTGCTGTTTGCTTGGCACCTTCGAGTCGTCTTTGAGTTCGAGCAAGACGTTTCGGCCATTGAGTAATACCGTAATACAGTACGTTTGAAACACTGGCAGCTCTTATCCGTAGGAGGAGTGACGATGGCTCGCAACGCGGCTCCCTTCTCTAAGGTCACTTCTAAGTTTCAGGCCACTATTCCGCTCCCGATTCGCAAGGCTCTCGGCATTGCGGCGGGTGACAGGGTGCTCTTTGAGCTTGACGGCGATCGCGTCATCCTCAAAAAGTTACCCGACCTCGATTGGGATTATCTCGAAGCGGTCTCGGGCACTCTGGGGGAGTGGGCTTCGGCGGCGGATGAGGAGGCGTATGGCGACCTTTAAGCGCTTCGATATCGTGGTCGTTCCCTTTCCGTTTACTGACCGCACGGCCAGCAAGAGGCGTCCGGCTGTGGTGCTTTCGGACGAGCGGGCGTTTAACGCGGTCATCAGCCATAGCCTGCTAGCCATGATTACGACGGCGGCTCACTCTCGTTGGCCTTTGGATGTGCCTCTGGCTGATTTTGCCTCGACGGGGTTGAGGGTTCCGTCGATCGTGCGCATGAAGCTTTTCACGCTGGATGATTCGCTCATTCTCAGAGCGATCGGTCAATTGGGCGAGGGAGACCAGAAGACTCTAGGCTCTGCTCTCAAGACGCTGTTCTGCCTTCACTAGGGGAAGTTGGATGAATCATGACTGACTTCGACCGACAGCTTCAATTAGCTCAACAGCGGGGAGAGCAGATCAAGTCGTGTCTTATAACGGCTCTAGGAGATTCATTGGAGACTGAGATATAAGCATCTAT
>JBCBTL010000505.1:0-2883 GCA_039818705.1 Cyanobacteria bacterium J06639_1 | reverse complement strand
ATTGGGAAGTTGAACTGGCACGGAACTGCTCTGAGATTCTGCGAAAGACATAGATACTTCATCCCCTCACGCTTGGGTGTCTAACTCTGATCATTACGCTGCAGGTATAGCCTCAGACTGCGACAGCCGCTTCCATCATGCATACCCCAAAGTATCAGTGAAATAGTCGACATTGACTCACATCCCATCGTTGAGGGGCTTGTAGGCTCGGCTCATTCGTTCTTAATCTGTCAACCCTTATGACCCGAGCGATTGTCTAACCAACAGCAGTAAAGCTCGATCGCTATCTATTCTCCTCACTGGATGGCTCATCATTCAAGACAGTTCGTTCTGGATAGCTGCGACCGATAGCGTGGTGTTGATACAGCCCAGGAGGGGGATTTGAGTTCGCTGCGGAGCGAATTGGAAATGCTACATCCTGCCCGAGCATCATTCGCCGCAGTAAAAAATCAAGCATTAAACTGTCGTAGGCCGTGTCCGTTTCTCGATAATGTTTGCTGCCACGACTTACCCACGATTCCACGACGCGAATCCCGGCAGGACAGTCTTCAACCCGCAGCCAATAAATTAACGCTCCCGTCCAACTCCGATGAAGATAGAGCCATCCATCTTCAAAGTAGACAAACCACTTGTCCTCCATCGCCTGCGGGATGAGACCGAGCTTCAGACGCGCGGCATCAGCAGACGTAAAGGTGTGTTCGTATCCAAGCGGCTCGCGCAGCTCGGGAGGAGCAAGTGTTTGCCAGCTCGATTTTTGCGCGCATTCGTCCATCAAGTCGCTCCAGGGTAGCAGGCATCTACCATGAGGCTGAGTCCATGCTACGACAGGTGACTGAACGAAGGCGCTACCTACAAAGGGGATAGCGAGCGCGAAGCTGCGCAGCACTACCCAGGAAATCGAAAGCGATCGCGACTAAGCGGCGATCGCCCGTTTCATGTGAAACGACGTTAGAGCAGGGTGAACTGTCCCGCGTGATGAACGGCTCGATATTGCTCGTCAACGATGAATTGTCGCGAGACGAGGCGAACGATCATGTCAGAGCGGCTGACCCCGAGGCGATCGCTCCATCGTCCGAGGCGTTCCCAAGCCCACGGCGTTAGAAGGATGCTGTAATCATTGGTGCTGTGGGGGTCGCCTTCGACGTGGCGGGAAAGACTCGGCAGCTCGAAGAGGCCGCGCACGAGACGTTCAACGATTTCAGAGCGAGAGAGTCCAGTAGATTCCGTCCAGGACAGGAGCTGGTCAGTTGCCCAGTCGGTCAGCGTGATGTTGTGGCGCTCCTTGACCTCTTTGTATTTGAGCGCTTTCGTGCGGACGGTGGGCGCTACGGGTAGTTGAGAGGCGAGCATCGGGAAGTCCTGGAGTGCTTCTAGGTCTGTGTCAGCAATTTTAGCAAGCCAAAAGTGTTTTCTAGTGTAAACGTGCGCACGGTTTTGAGGGTTCTGGGTAGAGCTTTGGGAAAACTAAGAAAAAAGTCTGGATATGCTTGTTCGATTAGGCTGTAATTATGGCTAGTCCCGACTTTATTCCCATCTCGAATCCGTTCAAGGATTTGCGATCGCAGCTTATCGACAGCCAGCGCCAGGAGCTATCGCGTCAGATGTTGGCGTATGGTTCGGCCATGCTGTGTTATCTCGATCAGCCCGAGGAATTCTTGAAGCTGGGGATCGAGTTTTTGGTGAGTGAATTGCGCGTCTGCCGTGGTGATGGAGCGCTGCTTTCGCCTGACGATGAAATCTACAGGCCGCTCTCGTGGTGGACGAATCCGGGGAGCGGCGCGCCCGATGCAAAGGGCTTCGTGCTGCGGAATGATTTGCCGTGCCAGCAGGTTTTATGGAGAGCAAAAAGCGCGATCGCGGTGGGCGACTTTGCCAACGATCCGCGCATGGATCGGGAACTGCAAGCGGTCTTATTGCCGCTGCGAACGAAGGCGATTTTGGTAAAGAGTCTATCTTTTCGCGGGGAGCCGCTGGGGATTATTTGTGTGGATAGGACGGACGAGCCTCGCATGTGGTCGTCGGCGCAGATTGAGATTATCGAGTCATTTTGTAAAAACATTTTGGAGCCGATTTGTTATCACGGATTACAAGCTCAAGCAGAGCGCGATTTTGATGAAGGGAAGATCGCTTTAGATAATTTGAACGACGTGGAATTAGAGACGGTGAAAAGGCTTGCGGGCGGTCTGTCCGTTAGCGCGATCGCGAGCGATTTACAGGTGAGCGTCCACACGGTTCGTTCGCGGGTCTTGAGTGCTCGAACCAAGCTCGGGGCGCGGAATGCAGTCGAGATGGTGGCGCGTTGTGCGCCCTTCTTATAGCGTGCGGTGTGCATTCGCTACGCATTTCAAAAAAACAGAAAAATAGGCGCGATCGCCAAACTTAATACGTTTTTACTATCGACGTGACAAGTGGATAGACTATTCTCAAGCAAACGCTAGGGCTAGCCTGTCTGTCCGGCGATAGATGGAGGATAGAACCCCCAGAACTGAGAAACCTCCCTTGCGCCAACAAGAGAGGAATCTAGGGAAATAAATCCGTTTGCCCGAGGGCAGATGTGACATAGGTTCGTTAACTGACCCGATTCGCGTTGCGTTGGTTAAGAACCGAAATTTCTGTAGCCATCCTAATGGGCTGCGGTAGATTGTCGCAACTTTTTACCCAGAAAGTTTGTATTTGCTTTCTGCGCGTAGACCCTCGGTTCCCATTCGGTGGGGCTTGAGGGTTTTTTAGTGCCTCGACCCAAACGCGATCGCTAAAAGACCTCGCCCCTCGTTAACGCAATCGAGGGTATGAGATGGCTTTACCTGGGGTAGTTAAAGCGACGCTGTCATAAGGGGCAATAAGAAGATTAAGAAGCCTGAAACGACCAAAACTCGTTGTGAG
>JBCBTL010000504.1:0-2886 GCA_039818705.1 Cyanobacteria bacterium J06639_1 | reverse complement strand
TCAACATCATGGCGGATCAGACTGCTAATCCCAAGTTGAAGAAGTATCTGAGTAGTATTCGTTCGGAAGTAGAAGCAGGTCGAAATTTGTCTGATGCTATTCGTGCCTACCCAGATGCATTTGACGGTCTCTATTGCAGCATGGTTCAGGCAGGTGAAATCGGTGGGGTTCTCGACGAAGTTCTCAACCGTCTGGCAAAGCTCCTTGAAGATATGGATAAGCTAGCCCGACAAATTAAGTCTGCAATGACTTATCCGGTGGTTGTTGGCATCTTGGCTGTTCTGATCTTCTTGGGGATGGTTATTTTCATCCTGCCTGTCTTCGGCGGTATCTACGACGAGTTGGGTGGCGAACTCCCTGCTTTTACACAGTTTTTCTTGACCATTAGTGTTTTTCTGAGAGACCCGCGATACAGCATTGGCATCGTTGCATTGATTATGATTTCGGCCTGGGTATTTAGAAATTTCTACAAAACGCCTGCGGGGCAAGAGACGATTGATGCGATCTCTTTGCAAGTTCCCTTGTTTGGAGAATTGATCAAAAAGACTGCTGTGGCTCGTTTTTGCCGAACGTTTGGTGCTTTGTCGAAGTCTGGCGTTCCGGTTTTAACCGCGCTTGAAATCGTGCGAGACACGGCGGGGAACCGCGTGATTGCGAACGCCGTGGATTCATCGCGGCAGTCGATTGCTGAAGGCGGTCAGATTGCTCCTGCGATCGAGAAGGCCAATGTGTTTCCAGTAATGGCCGTGCAGATGATCAGTGTTGGCGAGGAAACCGGGGAACTCGATGCCATGCTCGTGAAAGTGGCCGACTTCTACGAGTTAGAAGTTGAGGAGGCCGTTAAGTCACTCACGAGTTTGATGGAGCCCCTGATGATTGTTGTCTTGGGTGGCATGGTGGGTTGCATTATTGTTGCGATGTACTTGCCCATGTTCAAGATTTTCGACTTGGTTCAAGGTTAATCCTAGGGGGCCGAGTCTCTCGCGGCTTCATCTGCGCGAAAATGGCTTTGAGGTCGGTAACGATCGCCTCCATTTGCTCGTCGGTCATATCTCGATGCAGTCCAAATCGCAATGAGGTTCTGGCGAGACCTTCTGACAAGCCGAGAGCAGTGAGAACGTGAGAGGGTTTTCCTGACTCAGAGCTGCAGGCAGATCCCGAGGACAGCGCTACCGTGGAACGCAGGTTTTGCAGTAGCGTCGAAGGATCTAGATTTGGGAAGCTCACGTTGAGGTTGCTAGGCAATCTCGGTTTCCAGGCTCCATTGAGTCGAGCCTCAGGGTAGGTGGAAGAAATGGCTTGCCACAGGCGCGATCGCAGCTCGATCAATCGCTGGCTGTCGCGGCTCTGGCGTTCGAGTGCGATTTCAACGGCTTTGGCGAAGCCGACAATTAAGGGTGGATTGAGGGTGCCGGAGCGACGCTCGCGTTCTTGGCCGCCGCCGTGCAGTTGTGGGGCGAGACGAACTCGTGGAGAGCGACGACGAACGTAGAGGGCACCGATCCCTTTGGGGCCATAGATTTTGTGGGCGGTCATCGATACGAGATCGAGTCCCATGGCCTCGACATCGAGTGGAATTTGTCCGAGGGCTTGAGCCGCATCGCTGTGGAAAAAGGGCTTCGCATCGAGAGCGTAGCGATCGCGTAGCAGTTTGCCAATGGCCTGTAGGGGTTGCAGCACGCCGATCTCGTTGTTTGCCGCCATGACGGACACCAGGATCGTGTCGGTTCGTAGAGCTGCTTCCAGGCTGTCCAAATCTAGGATGCCGTCAGGTCGAACTGGCAGGATGGTTGACTCGAAACCGAGCGTGGAAAGATAGCGCACCGGTTCGAGAACGGCGCGATGTTCGGTTGCCACTGCGATTAGATGGCGACCGCGCGCGAGATAGGCTTCGGCAACGCCTTTGATGGCGAGATTGTTTGCTTCGGTGGCACCACTGACGAATGCGATTTCGCTGGGAGTGGCGTTAATGGCTGTAGCGAGGGTTGTGCGAGCGGTCTCAACTGCAGCATCAGCTTCCCAACCGTAGCGGTGAGGGCTGCTGGGATTGCCAAACTGACCCGAAAAATAGGGCAGCATGGCTTCTAGAACGGCGGGATCGACAGGAGTGGTGGCTTGACAGTCGCAGTAAATCGGGCGGGATGTCATGAAGGAATGGGGGTTGGGAGCGATCGCGCAGCTTAGAGGAACTTTTGTTAGAGGAACTTTTGTTAGAGGAACTGTTGCAGAAAAGCTTCAGAAGTTTCGGGCTGCGGAATGTGTTGCGACAAAAGCTTGACGAATTCTTCCGGCTGAATCCGGGGGTACTGCTCTAGAGTTTGCTGACAGATCAGATTCGCCATCGGCCCCACGATGTTGGCGAGTTCTGCTTGGCAAGCAGCGATGAAATCGGGCGTGAGGTGGGGTGAGTGCGGATTCGAGGAGGGGGAGGCCGGAGATGGCGGTGCTGCTGGAGCTGAAACCGCAGGCGTTTGCAGGTGCGGTGGAATGGGTGTGGAGCGAGACGCAGCGGTAACGGGCAGGCGCTCTTTGGAGAGCTTTGCCAGAATCTGTTGCGTACCATTGCCGTCGTCTTGGAGCGTGTAGCCTGCGGCATCGAGATCGAATTTCGGGCCGAAGTTGGTGTCGCGATCGCACGTCGCTTCGTGCAGGCGCGCGCCTGTTAAATTGGCATCGCGCAGCTTGGTACCGCGTAGGTTGCTGAAACGGAGATCGGCTCCGGCTAAATTCGCGCGGCGCAGATCCGCCCCACTCAAGTCTGCATGGGTGAGATTGGCGCTGGATAGATCGAAGCCGCTGAGGTTGCGATCGCTGAGGTCGGCATCGTGAAAGTCTTTGTCGCCAGCGGCACATCGCTGTAGGAGGTTGTAGGAGCTGAGATCGGAC
>JBCBTL010000503.1:0-2887 GCA_039818705.1 Cyanobacteria bacterium J06639_1 | reverse complement strand
GATTTTCGCTCTGACATTGGGCGATGCTCGACACGGCATCGTTGACGGAATGGGGCGGACTCGGCCAGCTCCACGTCCGCCAGCTATTGCAGGCTTTCTGGCGCGGATTGGCAATTTCTAAGCTCAAGCGCTGACCTTGGCGCAGCGCGGCATCTAACACCAATCCCAAATTTGGAGTTTTCGACGACGATGCGAGCGCCAACGTGCCATTGCGCTGCGGAGCTGAATACGACATCCCTGCCGCACTGCCGTTCGTGCTAGCCACCGTTCCGTTGCTGCTAGCTGCGCCCAAATCGTCGTCTGGAGAGAGCATTAGCTCCATCGATCGCGATTGGGTCGAGGGGTCGTAAGCGATCGCCTTGACGAAACTGCCGGGGTTTTCCGACTGACACGCTTTCAGCCCGTCCACCGCTGCGGCCAGCGATCGCGGCGGACTCGGCCAACTCCACGTCCGCCAGCTATTGCGAGCCTTCTGGCGCGGATTGGCAATCTCCAAACTCAAGCGGCTGCCCTGCCGGATGGCCAGCTCCAGCGATCGCTTCAGATCGGCGATCGAGCTGGTACTGCTAGATGGCATAGTTCGTCTCCGGGTGAATTAGGGGGATAGGGGGTGGCGATGCAAAGGATTGGTGGTCAGAGGCCAGTAGTCAGTGGTTAGTTGAGAACGCGCCGCAACTGACAAATGACAACTGACGACTGACACATCAACCGAAAAGGGGAGATCGCCATTAGCTCCTCCCCTCCCGGCAAACTCAACTCAGCATCCAGGATTTAGAAGCTGCGGGGCTTGTGCACGATGAAGCTCGCCACTTGGCACTGCTTGATGTTGTCGAAGCCCACGACGCGGATGAAGCAGTCAGGATACTCGGAGCGGCACTCTTGCACTTCAGCCAACACGTCTTGGGTGTGGGTGGCGCGGAACAGAGGTAACTTCCACAAAGTCCAGTAAGACTCGGTCGGCTCAGCCGTATCGTTGAACTCCACAGCAGCGATGAAACCCTGGGTCAAGATGTAGTCGATCTGTTTGCCAATCTGCGCGTCGCTCAGCGGCGGCAGATAAGACATGGTTTCGTAGCGCCGCTCTTTAGGTAACGTTCTCACGGGATTGCTCCTCTAGTACGTGAATGATGAATCGCTGAAAAAAGGGGTGGGGGCGGTTAGGTGGCGATCGCCTCGTCAGAATCGTCGTCATTGGACTGGGATTCGGATGAAGCGTCTCCTGGCAATCGCTCGGCTTCGGGGGCTTCCGCTGCGGGCGCGACCTGAGTCATGCGCTCCAACATGCGCCGCCGATGGTCGGTATTGCTTTGGGAAATGCCCGTGCGGGTCATCTCTGGCAAAAAATCGACGATTTCATCGGCTAAATGCTCGCGCACGGTCATGATGCGAAGGGCTAACTTTTTGCGCTCTTGCATCAAGGCTTGCAGGTAAGCATCGCCGTCTTGCAGCGTATCGGTGGGATTGTAGCTGCTCAGCCAAATCGCTTCGCCCGGATTGGTTTCTCGTAACTGGTTCACCACCGTCCGCATGGCTTGGTAAGTCAAATAGCTGATCAGCACCTTGGCGGTTGCCTTCGCGATGAGCTTACTGTCCATAGTCTTCAAGGGGAAACGGCTGTTCCGAAAACCATAGCCTCTAGCCGCACCAGTGCAAGTTCGAGTGGAACGCGAATTCGAGTTTGGTTCCAGACATTGGTTTCAAACAATGCAAAACCAGCACTCGAATTCGCATCCAAGCTGAATTTACAGCTTGTCCATCGTCTCGAACTCGAACTTGATTTCCTTCCAAGCTTCGCAAGCTACGGCCAGCTCGGGGCACCACTTCGCAGCTTCGCGGATGATGTCGCCACCTTCGCGAGCCAAGTTGCGGCCTTCGTTTCGAGCTTGCACGCAAGCTTCCAACGCGACGCGGTTTGCGGTTGCGCCAGGTGCGTTGCCCCAGGGGTGACCCAAAGTACCGCCGCCGAACTGAAGCACGGAATCGTCGCCGAAGATTTCCACCAGCGCGGGCATGTGCCACACGTGAATACCGCCGGAAGCCACGGCGAACACGCCGCCCATCGATGCCCAGTCTTGGGTGAAGTAGACACCGCGAGACTTGTCTTGCTCGACGTAGTCTTCACGCAGCAGGTCGATGAAGCCGAGGGTGGAGGCGCGATCGCCTTCCAACTTACCGACCACCGTACCGGTGTGGATGTGGTCGCCACCGGACATGCGCAAGCACTTCGCCAATACGCGGAAGTGCATGCCGTGGTTGCGCTGACGGTCGATCACGGCGTGCATGGCGCGGTGAATGTGCAGCAACATGCCGTTATCGCGACACCACTTCGATAGCGTGGTGTTGGCGGTAAAGCCAGCCGTCAAGAAGTCGTGCATGACGATGGGCATGTCGAGTTCTTTGGCAAACTCAGCCCGCTTCATCATCTCTTCGCAGGTCGAAGCCGTCACGTTCAGGTAGTGACCCTTCACCTCGCCCGTCTCGGCCTGAGCCTTGTGAATGGCGTCAGCCACGAACAAGAAGCGATCGCGCCAGCGCTGGAAGGGCTGCGAGTTGATGTTCTCGTCGTCTTTGGTGAAGTCCAGGCCGCCGCGCAAGCATTCGTACACTGCACGACCGTAGTTCTTCGCCGACAGACCCAACTTGGGCTTAATGGTGCAACCCAACATCGGGCGACCGTACTTGTTCAGCTTGTCGCGCTCGACGGTGATGCCGTGGGGAGGGCCGGGGAAGGTCTTGAGGTAGGCCACCGGAATGCGGAGATCTTCCAAACGCAGGGCGCGCAGGGCTTTGAAGCCGAACACGTTACCCACAATGGAGGTCAGCATGTTGGTGACGGAGCCTTCCTCAAACAGGTCGAGAGGATAGGCGACGTAGCACATGAACTGAT
>JBCBTL010000502.1:0-2888 GCA_039818705.1 Cyanobacteria bacterium J06639_1 | reverse complement strand
CGTCAAGCCAGCTAGCGCCATCGCGACTGCGGATGCAACAAAACGAGGTTTCATAAAACGTGAGGTCTCACCATGCAAAGGGATTCAAAGTCGAGCAGTTGTCAGTGTTCGGGGCTTCTACCATCCGGCTTCGGCCTGAGCGAGCACGTACGCCGACACCGACTCAATCTCCTCGCCCCCCAGCCGACCGCCAAAGGCAGGCATGGCGTTTTTGCCCTTCGTCACTTGATAGGCGATCGCGCTCACGTCGTGCGCTTCCCCAAAGTTCTCCAGGTACTTCTCCAAGGCATCAACCTTGAGCGTTTTCTGAGCCATCACCACGTTCTTGCCTCCTAAATGACAAGACGCGCAGTTCGAGGCAAAGACTTTCTTTCCCACATCCAAATCGGCAGCAGCCCGCGCAGGCGCACCCAAAAGAATGACGAACGCAACCACGATCGCCACCACAACACCGACGACGTTTTTCACGATTTTCTCCAAACCCACCTAGTCAGATCGCAAGGTGAAAAGATGACAGTCTGTATTGTGGCGAGCGAGTTTGGAGCGTGTCAAAAGACGCAGAGTCATATATTGCGAAATATAAAATCGCGATCTCACGCATGTATGGGACGGGGACTCTGTTCGCGTCCTAGGGACGCTCCAACACCAACGACCCGAGCGCTAAAAGCTACCGGTATCACCGCTCAGGTCGACGTTGGGTGCTCGACTGGGCATTGTTAGGATCGCAAAGCTGTCATCGGGAGTGATGTCTGTGAATGTCAATGAATCTGCGATCGTTCCCACAGCAACGCTGTAGTTAATTAATCCGGCACGAAAATCCTCGTAGGGAACGACTACCTGCAGAGAATTGGCAGAATAGCTAATGGGATATCGAGCTTGAAAGCCATTAAACGTATTGGTCGTCAACACTGTGCCATTGGATGCTGTGTATAGATCGATAATGGCATCTACGCCAAGAAAAGCTCCGCTTTGCGAGGCGATACCAGTTAAAAAATTCTGATCGAAATCGATTTCAATGAGTCCGCCGACAGCGTTAGAAAGTCCTGAAGAAGCAGAAGATATAGTTTGTGCGAACTCAACTTCTATGACTAGATCGCTGCCAAAGACCTCTCCTTGACTGGCGATAATATCAGGAATAAAGAGCCCCGATGCGGGGCCTGCGGGTAAGTTTTGCCCTGGAATCGCCACGATGTCAGCAGCGGTAATCCCAGATTCGGGCAGAATCGCCGCAACTAAGTTTGCAATAGAAGTCTCAGTGACGACGGTGTCTGGCTGGAGAAAAAATGTGGAGTAGACCACGAGAGCATCAGCTAAATCGGGAGCCGGAGAACGCCCGCCCCTCGCCCAATCCGTATTGCTGGTGGTGGGTGGAGACAGCGACACCAACGATTCCGTAATGTTGGTCGTTCCTGGATACGTATCTTGTACGAGCGCGACAACGTCTGACACAGAACGCCTATCTACAGGCAAAAAAGACAGCATGTACGTCAAGACAAAATCTTCAAACGTCACCGTCGTCGGATCGCCCCGATAAATCTGCGACACGGCATCGCGCCCGTCTTGCTGGCCGAGCATCACCGGACGAATACGTGCTGATTCCACGCCTGGAATCGCGATCGCCTCTGTCTCCTCCAGCGGTTCGAGCAGGGAGCCCACGTCAGCCATGTAAGTCTGAAACCCCGGCGCAATCTCCAGTGGAACTTGCTGAAACGTGGCGCTGCCGAGTGCGATCTGGCTCGGCAAAGCATCCTTACTGGCGATATCCAGTCGAACTCGCCCAGCCGCATCAGTGGCAGGAATGGGCGTGGGCAGTGCGAAGGTGCCATCAGGGCTAGCTTGCAGCAGTGCAACTGTGCCTGATTCACTTGGCGAGATCGCGCTCTCGGGTGCTACTGCAGACGGCGACGAATCCGAGTCTCCGCAAGACGGCAACACGGCTACGGACAGCAAAGCCGTCACGACAGAAAGGAGCAGTCTGGGTTTGGCCTGAGAAAAGTGCATGACTGACGTGTCCGCAAACGAGAACAGATTGAGCGCGAATCCTTTACAGAGAACACGCTGTGGAAACGGTTATCTGATTGGCGAACTGAGTTGGGTCGGTACCTGGAAAATGAAGAACCACGCAGTCCGCAGAGGTCACGCCCCCAATTTCTAACGAACTGAAATCGGCTAGCCGCGAAATCGGAAATTCGGCTGCGTAGCTGGTAAATCCATCAAAAAGTTCGACACTCGATCGCCGAAAACTTCGCATAAACGGCTCTTCATCAATATCCAGCTCGGTGGCCACCAAGCTAAACGAATTCGCTAGCACTACCGACGTTGGAATCTGCACGGAGACTTGCACGTCGCCAGAGATTTGATTGGTGACAGTACGATTCAGCGCAATCGTGGGACTCGCGCCTCCAACGACCGTCGCCGAAACTTCATAGGCTCCAGTTGTATCGGAGGAGAAGCTGGAAACCCGAACGAGATACGTAATGCTCGGGCTGAAGATGAGATCTAGCTCGGAATCGAGCCCGCCGCTAGGAGCGTCGTCATTTTCATCAATGAGACGCGGGGGGTCTGTACCATCGTCGAGCACGCGCAAAACAGTGTCGAAGTCAGGACTATTGAGAGATAGGCGAATCGTCTGCCCCGAACTGAGCCCAGGCGCATTCAACACGTAATCATCGATAAAAAATGTATCCCCAGAGTCTTGAATGGTGTCGTCGGAGGCACTGAGGGTTCCTGAAATCGAACCCGGCACGCTGAGCTGTGCTGTAGTGGGGCTTGGGGTGGACGTTGGCGAACCGCCCGGCAGTGGATCGAGACCTGGAACTGCCCGCAACTGGCTTTCCGTGAAATCAGCGTTTGGCAAAAATAAATTAACAAAAGAGACTACATCTGAG
>JBCBTL010000501.1:0-2903 GCA_039818705.1 Cyanobacteria bacterium J06639_1 | reverse complement strand
CTCGAAACTATATAGTGTTCCAGTCGAACGGATGACTGAAATGAATGAAGTCGTTTGATTTTGGGAGCGAGCCTCCGATATTTTGTCCGGGCAATGCCACAGAATTCGGGAACACGCAATAGATGACATCTGTTTGATTTAACTCTAGAGGCAGATGGTGAACGAATTGTGAAATCAGCACACCCTCACTCCAGAAATATGCGGAAGACGACCGCTGCAGGGCGATCGCGCCCCCTCAGGCGGCTCGTTGGAGCTGCTGAAGCTGCTGGAATACCTCCTTATGGTGAAGTGAAGGATTCACAATCGGGTCAATGGCTCGCAGAACACCGTCGGGGTCGATTAGGAACGTATTGCGTAGGGCAATATCACCCATCCAAGACCCGTAGCTGGCGCTTGCCTCGCCCGTGATATCGGACAGCAACGGAAAACGTAGGCCCTCCGCATCGCAAAACTCGCGATGGCTGTCTACGGAGTCCGCACTAATACCGACTATCTGTGTATTGATTTGTTCGTACTGCGATAAATTCTGTTGGAAGCGGCGCGCTTCAATCGTGCAGCCCGACGTGAAGTCTTTGGGATAGAAGTAGAGCACCACCCACTGACCGCGCCAGTCCGACAGGTGCCGAATGGTTCCAGATTCATCCGCCAAGGCAAATTCGGGAGCGGGCTCGTCTTCCAAAGGTAAAACGGTCGTGCCCCACTGCTCGCCGCCGCGAAATTCGAGCGCGATCGCTTGAGCTGTCCACATGCCTAGGAGGGCGATCGCCACGCAGAGACCGATCGCTAAATGCGCAATGGCTCGTCTGAATCGATGCGTTGTTGACTGCAAAACACGCCTCACACGCCAATGTGACAATTGGTCATGATTAACGTATCAGATAACCTAGCGGTTTTGAACAGGTAGGTTTGCGCAGGTGGGTAGTTACACTGGCGTAATGGTCACATGCCAGTCTGGTCTCAGTCGCGCTGCTCGGAGGGGGGCTGTCGCTGTTGCCACCAGCCCCCGACCCCGCTGAGAATCGCTCCGAGCATGAAAATCCCCAGCAATGGCTGAAAGACCGGCGTCCATAATTTCAACCACGTGTTGAAGCCGAGAGGGAAGCCGAGCGCGGCTCCAGAAGCCCCGATCGCGAACCACGCAAAGCTGGCCAGCATCAAGAAGAATACAATTGTCAACGTTTGATTGAGAAATGCAAGCATGATGTCAGCGCCATCAGCAGTCAAGGGCTCGGAGTTTGGTGGAGGCGAGAACGCACGCGGGGCGGAGTGATGTCAGATACGCTGCGACAGTTACGGCTGGGGGGTCGATCGCTGCGCGAGATTGCGGACGAATCGATCTTGTACCGTGCGGAGCGCTTCTGGGTCGTTACCCTGGTTGAACGCAGCAAAGATCGTGCCGTCTGGCAGCACCCCCGCGATCGCGACGACATCGGAGGTGGTGTCTGTTTTGATAGCGGTGCCGAAGGGCAGATCGCGATCGCCCAGAGTATCGACATCGAGGCCGACGGTGGGCAGCAATGACGAAAGATCGGGGATGCGCTGTTGGAGCTCGTGCAGGAGTGTAGCTGTCGCCAACGTCGAGAAGCGGCGGTAGGTCGAGCCCCCCACGCGAATGTGGCTGGTGGCAAGCGCTGACGGAGCTGTTTTGAGAACGGCATTGCTAGACGTGCGCTGCACTCGCTGAGCGGTGGCAAACACGCGCGGTTCGCTGCGGGAGGCTGATGCGAGAATCTCTACGGCCGCGTTGCGCCCGAAGGTGTTGCGTGCTTTCAAACTAGCCAGCAGCGGTTGCGATGGATAGCTAAACAGCAGCGAGGCACGATCGGGGATGTCTGTATCGACTCCAACTGCGCCGCGCATAGTGATGCCTTCGAGGGGTTGGAGGGGGAGCGGGTTGAAGTAGAGAGCGGTCGAGCCGATCGCTGCCAGGTTTCCGGCGATCGTGTGAATGCCTCGCTCCCGCAGGCGGGCGGCAATGTCGGGACTGCTCTCCCATAGGAGATCGGCAGGTAAGCTGCTTTGCACCCACACGTGCCCCTGCAAAACCCCGCCCTCGATCCCGCCCGTGGTGTAAATCCGAGTCACGAAACGATGCTGAGGCGATCGCATTTCTAAATGTGCCAGGGTGCTAGCCAACTCTTCTGGCAGAGAGGCGGATAGCTTCATCGAGCTGTTGTGAGAGGCGATCGCCTGACCGCGCTCGTTCATCACGAGGAAACTTTGCTCGCTAGCATCCAATCCGAGGGCTCGGATGTCAGCCACTGCTTGCAAAACGACCTCCAAGGCCCGATCTGGATTCGAGCGCACTGCCGGGGTTGGGGTCGGGCTCGGCAGAGGCGGAGGTGGCGTTGGGATGGGGGCGGCGGCGTAGTGGCCGCGTACGCCGCACCACACTGAAGGCGAAAGCTTCGCTGGGGGAGAGGATTTCCCGTCCTTAGAAAAGGTCAAACCGTGCTTCGTCGGGACTTCGAGCGACTCGCGCCGAAATGTAATGACCGTCCGCCGCTGCAGTAGCTCGTGCTTGAGAGCAGTACTGACCAGAGCGAGAAGCGCGATCGCGCCGAAGGTGTGAATCGGTTTCCACTGCGTTGCCATATTGAATCGCCTCTGCGCGCCGGGAAGCAGCCATCTCGCCTGCGAGAGCTAGCTTGGAGAATCGGTCACTTTCGGTCTCCAGACTAAAGCTCTCCCTCTTGCGAGGAGTTTGCCCTATCTTGCTCCAATTGTGCCACTCGATTTTTCAGATCGCGTACTTTCTGCACCAAATCCGGTAAATTTCGTACCGCTGCCATCGATCGCAGCCAATCTTGGTGGGGCTGGTTGGGAAATCCGGCGATTGTTTTGTCCGACCCCAAATCGCCACTGATGCCAGCGCGGGAGGCCGCCACGACGCGATCGCCAAC
>JBCBTL010000500.1:0-2904 GCA_039818705.1 Cyanobacteria bacterium J06639_1 | reverse complement strand
GTTGTGCAGTTCTCGTCCAGCTAGTTGCAGTTGTCATGACGTTTTTCCCTTCAGAACGAGTCTCGATCTCTCGCCAGTCCTCGCCCGCACCCGATGGCGACCGCTCGGCCTTAGTGGAGGCGATCGAGCGCTATTTTCTCAAAACACAAGCCGTTCCCGCCCCCACGAGGCGGCTCGCAGCCTACCAGAAATTACGGGAGTTGCAGTTTTCTCGCACTGCCGCTAAGCAGCTTCTGTGCGAGTGGGACGAACTGTTGCGATCGCCCGCTGGTTTGCGCGTGCCGAGTCCACACGACGTGATGCAGCTCCTATTGCAGGCTGCCGGGCTTGAAGCCGGAACGCTCACTGCTGCCGCCGTTCTAGCGTCGAGCGATCGGCGTTTGCCGATTGGCGAAACCCTCCGCAAAGCCGAGCTAATTTCCAACGCACAGCTCGAAGTCATTCTCAAGGACCAGGAGCGGTCGAGTCAGCTTCGCATCGGAGATATTTTGGCGCTGCGGGGCTGGTTGAATGCCGCCACGGTGGATTTCTTCGTGGAGCGCTTGCCGCAGCTTGCCTCGGCACCCTCGCGATCGCCGATCGGCCAGTACCTAAAGCAAGCCGGACTGCTGAACGACGCTCAAGTCGAGTCGATTTTGGCCGAACAGAAAAAGATTGCTAACGCTCGATTTGGGGAGCTAGCCGTTCGCAAGGGCTGGATCAAGCAAGCTACGGTAGATGTGTTGTTGGAACATGTCGGTGTAAACGCGGCAAATACGCCGATTGCCGTGCGCTGAGTCGCGTCTTCTCAGGGGCGATCGCTTGGGATAAAGGGCTATTGGCGCTCCTAACATCACATTTATAGTTTCTTAAGGAAAGTCGTAACGACTCTGATACTCTGAGTGAAGATTCGTTTCGATTTCTGCTCAGGGGAGGTTTTCATGGCTGAGGACATGGGTACGGCGGTGGTGACCATCGGCGAGGTGGCTCCAGATTTTGAAGCAACGGCAGTCGTCGATCAAGATTTCGAGGCGGTGAAGCTCTCGAACTATCGCGGTAAGTACGTGGTGTTATTTTTCTATCCGCTGGACTTTACTTTTGTTTGCCCGACTGAAATTACGGCATTTAGCGATCGCTACGACGAGTTCAAGGCACTCAATACCGAAGTGTTGGGCGTGTCGGTGGACAGCGAATTTTCTCACTTGGCCTGGATTCAGACCGATCGCAAGAGCGGCGGCGTGGGCGATCTGAACTATCCGCTGGTTTCGGATATCAAGAAAGAAGTGAGCGCTGCTTACAACGTCCTCAACCCCGAAGGCGTGGCGCTGCGCGGCCTCTACATCATCGATAAAGAAGGCATCGTTCAGCACGCAACCGTGAATAATCTGGCGTTCGGTCGCAGCGTGGACGAAACTCTGCGCGTGCTGCAAGCTCTGCAACACGTTCAAGCCAATCCCGACGAAGTGTGCCCCGCTAACTGGACTCCTGGCGCACAAACCATGAAGCCCAGCCCCACCGAGTCGAGAGAGTACTTCGCAACTGTGGGCTAGTGCCTCGTTGAATCTCGAATTGAGTTTGAGGAGCGATCGTCGTATTGCTCCTCTTTTTTCATGGTTTGATGTTCTCGATTACGGCAGCAGTCGGACGAAGTACTTCTTGCCCACTTGCAGAACGCGATCGCTCAACTCTTCCGAACTGGCAAATTCGCTATTGGGATCGGTCACTTTGTCGCCATCAATTCGCACGGCTCCATTACTAATTTGTCGCCGAGCATCGCTGGAGCTTTTGCACAGTTGAGCTTCGCGTAGAAGGTAATTAAGCTTGACGGGAAATTCGATTTCGGACATCGAGAATGTCGGGATCGCGGCATTGGAAGTGGTGGACTTTCCTTCTAGAACGAGCGATCTCGCCGCTTTTTGAGCCTCTGCCGCTGCATCTGCCGAGTGATATTGCGCTACGACGGTTGAGGCCAGTAAGACTTGGCGATCGCGCGGGTTTTCCGGTAGCTCGCTGGTATCGATATCGGTGAGCAGCTCGAAATACGCGGGCACGAGCGGATCGGGCACTTTTTCCAGCTTGGAATACATCGTCAGCGGGTCTTCGGTAAGCCCCACGTAGTTATCTAAAGACTTAGACATCTTTTGGTGGCCGTCCAAGCCCACCAGCAGCGGCAACAACACGCCAAACTGGGGAGACTGTTCGCGCCAGGTTTGCAAATCTCGACCGCACAACAGATTGAACTTTTGATCGGTTCCGCCCAATTCCACATCGGCTTGCAGCGCCACCGAGTCGTAGCCTTGCAGGAGCGGGTAGAGAAATTCATGCAGATAAATGGCCGTGCCGCTGCTGTAGCGATCGCCGAAATCTTCTTTTGCCAGCATTTGCCCCACAGTCATCTGGGCTTGCAGCTCTACCACGTCGCTGAGAGACAAACCCGCGAGCCATTCGCTGTTGTAGCGAACTTCGAGGCGACCGGGAGTTTTGAAATCGAGAATTTTGCGGGCTTGTTCCAAATACGTCTGGCTGTTTGCTTTCACCTCAGCCTCGCTGAGGCGCGGGCGGGCTTCCGATCGCCCCGTCGGATCGCCAATCCGAGCTGTAAAGTCGCCGATCAACAAAATCGCGACGTGTCCGGCATCTTGAAACTGCCGCAGCTTCCGTAACGCAACCGTGTGTCCCAAATGCAGATCGGGACGAGTGGGGTCGATGCCCAGCTTCACGCGCAAAGGGCGATCGCTTTCTTGCAGTCGCTTCACGAGTGCGGCCGCATCCCCCGGGAAAATCTCTACTACCCCCCGCTCGGTAATGCGGCGGCGCTGTGCGGCCAGGTCAATGACTTCTGGCAATGGCTCGGCCACGAGGGGCACATCATCCTCCGGTACGTCAGTCGCGATCGCGTCAGGATCGGGAATATCCACAGAGTCA
>JBCBTL010000499.1:0-2918 GCA_039818705.1 Cyanobacteria bacterium J06639_1 | reverse complement strand
AAATTCCCGTAGACTTAACCGAACCTTAACCAAAAAACTTTTACATCTTGCATTTTTTGTGGGTACTTGAGTTCGGCAATCCGAGTCATTGAACTCGCCTACCACAGGTGCCAAATAAAGACTTCGATTTTGAGGTACGACGTTCATGAACTCCTGCAAAGTATTGGCTGCAACGGGTTTGCTGGCTGCAACTTTTTCGTTAGTGGCCAAGCCCGCTTTTTCTGACGGTCATCTCAGCGGTCAAGTGATTGTTGATGGTTCCAGCACGGTTGCTCCCATTTCCATCGCTGCTGCAGAAAACTTCCAAAACCAGAACTCTGGCGTTCAAGTCGCTGTCGGTACCAGCGGCAGCGGCGGCGGTTTCAAGAAGTTCTGCGCCGGTGAAACCGACATCTCCAACGCGTCTCGTCCCATCAAGCAAAGCGAGATCGACGCTTGTGCTGAAAACGGCATCAACTTCGTTGAGATTCCCGTTGCATTCGACGGCTTGGCTCTGGTTACCAACACGGCCAACGACTGGGCTGAGTGCTTGACGGTTGATGAACTCAACGCCATGTGGAATGCCGACGCTGAAGGCACCATCACCGACTGGTCTGAAGTTAAGAGCGACTATCCCAGCGAGCCTCTGGCTCTCTACGCTCCTGGTACTGATTCCGGTACCTTCGACTACTTCAACGAAGCCATCCTGGATGAAGATGACATCCGCGCTGACTTCACCCCCAGTGAAGATGACAACGTCATCGTCCAGGGTGTGGCTGGTAGCGAAGGTGGCTTTGGTTTCTTCGGTCTGGCTTACTACGAAGAGAACGCCGACAAGCTAAACCTGGTTGCAGTTGATGGTGGCGACGGCTGTGTCGCTCCTTCCACCGAAACCGTGGAGAACGGCACCTACGTGCCCTTGGCTCGTCCTCTGTTCATCTACGTGAAAACCACCTCTGCGGCTAAGCCTCAGGTAAAAGCATTCGTGGATTTCTACCTCGGCAACGCGGCTGACCTGTCTTCCTCCGTGGGTTACATCGGTCTTCCTGCTGCTGCTTACGACAGCATCGAAGGTGTTTGGAATGGCTTAGAAGCTGGCAGCCGCTTCCAAGATGTCGCTCCTGGCACGCCCATTGGCGAACTGTTCTAAATCAGTTCTGCTGAAAACTCGCAACTCAACGCACGTGTACGTGTTGGTTTTTTAAGCCCGTGAGTTGCCAGAAATTACAGGTGCAGATCGCTCGATCTGCACCTGTTTTTAGTGCAAACAATTATCGTTTCCGAAGGCGCGAAAAAAAACCGGCCTCGCAGCCGGAAAAAGATTTTAGGAGTCATTCAACGCGGTTTCGTCAAGCTTGTTTGACCGCAATTCGAGCTATGCCAAACCGTCCAAAGACATCACCATGTGACGTTGGCGATCGATGGACAGCCAGCCTTCGTCACAGAAGGTATTGAGCAAGCGCGTTACAGTTACGCGGGTCGTGCCGATCGCGTTCGCCAATTGCTCGTGCGTGAGGCGCACCGTGAGGCGCACTGAATTGTCGCCGTGCTCTTGACCCAACTGCCGCACCAGCAGCGTTAGGAGATGTCGCAGTCGCTCCGATACCGGACGCATCCCCGAGAGTGCCAGCCAAGACTCTGCTTGCTGAACGCGCAGCGTCATGTGGCGAAACAGTCCCGCCGCTAGCTTTGGCGAGGCTTCAATTTCGCTAATGGGTAACCACAGTAGATCGACATCCGTAAGCGCCATAGCCTGATAGGGATTCATGTCCGTCATGGGCATCCCCAACGGCATCGACGGACCAATGAGACCGAGCAGCACTTCATTACCGTTCGGCTGCAGCGTGGTGAGCTGGACAACCCCGCGACACACGATGCCGATCGCGTCAGTGGGTAGTGAGACGGTAGATTTCGAGATGTAGGGGGTTAGCGGGCGATCGAAGTAGAGTTCTTCGAGCAGCAAGCGAACGTCAGGTAAAGCCTGAATGCGGTCGTGCATAGCTTCGCGGGGAGAATGTGTCCGCGATTACATTAACGTGGCAGCCTTAAGCTCCAACCATGGCAGGGTTAGCAAAACATTAAGAAAACGCAAACTAATGTCGAACCCGACCAATGAGATCCATTGGTCTATACCATTCTAGGCTGATTGTTCGAACAGAAGAGTCGAACTTCGCCCAGCAGCGCGATCGCCGAGATCGAATTTGCACTGGCGATCGACCTGCACCGGCGATCGACCTGCGCTAGCGCCCGACTTGCACTAGCGATTAATACGACACTAGCGATTAACAAGAATAGTACCCACGAGAATACCGACGATCGCCCCCATCGCAATCCACCATCCTGACAGGAGGAGCGTTTTGGAAGGGGCTGCCGTTTCTGGAACGGGCGAATTGGCAGTTGATTCTGAATCGCGGGCGGTAGAGTCACTTGCGCGAGCAGCCACCCCCGTGCGCACGACAGTCGCGCGATCGCCCGTCGTTGTCACGCTCGGTACGTCCGTCATCCAAGTCTCGGGACGGGCTAGACGAGGGGCTTGCCAAATCTTGAGCAAGTAGCTGGCTTGTTTGCGAGTTTCGCGATCGCCCCCTTGCGTCAATGGCTTTACCAGTTCGATAGCGGTTTCAGTATCTCCTGACGCATCGGTGGCGATCGCCTGCCACAGACCTAACGCAGCAGATTCGGGATATCTTTCGAGAGCCTCGGCCAGCAGATTCAGGGTTTCGCGATAGTTCCCGCGCTCGAAGACTGCTTCGACACTCCGAACGTAATCGTCAATCGAACGCTCGTACGAACTCATAGTTCAAACCCAACTCGCTACACCAGAAGGTAGCGCAACTCACAGGTGACAACCTCCGTCTCATCCACGAGATTTTCTCTACAAGTTAGGTCGTTGTAGAGGAAGAAATCGGAACCTGCGCGCAGGAAGCCAGATTCGTAGC
>JBCBTL010000498.1:0-2919 GCA_039818705.1 Cyanobacteria bacterium J06639_1 | reverse complement strand
AGCGTTCTGAGTTTGACGAAGCGCACGGCAAGCACGAATTTTCGCTCGATGGCGAGACCGACAAAACGGGAGCGGTTCCCATTGCGGTGGGCGGCGATTCGATGGGATCGCACTACAAAATTCGCGATCGCCAAGTCGTCCAGGTGTCGCGGCAGATGGGTCGCATGGCCTTCACCATCAACCACCTAGAAAGCATCAACACCGATACGGGCTACATTTCGTCTCGTTACAACGCCGTCTTCACCGACCCCAGTTCTGGCGCAGTGATGAACCAGCTCGAATTTGCGGACGACTACGACCCGTTCGACGGGTATTACCTGATGACGCAGCAAGAGGTGAAGGGCAACTCTCACGGCAAGCCTTCGTACACCCGCGTCGCGTTCTCGAATATCGAAACGGGGGCTTAGGGTTCAGAAGCAGGCGGACGACCTAAGTTCGCGAAAAAGATCCCCACTAAGGCGGCGAACGCGATGGAAAACCAGCGATCGCCGCCTTCTTTGATGAGTAAATAACAAGCGATCGCGAGTCCTAGTCCCCCCAGCACCATCAACGCCCAGCGAGCGGCAGCGAAGGCAGGGCGATCGAGCAGGCGTTTGAGTAGCGGGAACACTGTGCCGAAGACTAGAGCTAACCCCACTGGAATCGCGCGTTCGGGGGAAACATCGAACGCCAACCACGCAGCGGCTAGCAATCCGCAAAAGAAGAAAAATACCCGCACGATAGGGTAATCCTGGCGGAGCGTTTGGCTGCGGGTAGGAGGGTCGGTCGATCGCTCCAGACTGGCTTCGTACGGGAACGTGGCTATGCGTTCGGCTTTAGCATCGGTGTCGCGCAGGGCTTTGGCGTAAATGCTGACTTTGGTTACGTCTGGGAAAAAGACGGCATCCATGGCGCTGCGCACGATCGCGCTCACCTGTTCGTTATCAATGCGATCGCCCTGCACGTATTCGAGCATCACGTACAGCACGGGGCCTTTGAGGCGTGCGTCCGCAGCCAGATGCAGCGCGTCCATCTGATAGGCCAGGATTTGCTTGAGTTCTTTCAGCGGTCGTCCCACGTACTGCTCGCGCGCTCTACGGTTGGCACTTTATTGAACCCTACGCATCCTGGCCGCGTCCAGGTGAGTCCGAGCAGGATTGCGCCCCTTGGAACCCTGTAAAGATTCGCGGGGTCTGGAGGGCTGGGACGTTCCGTTCGCTACATTTTTAGATGCGCTTGTGAGCTGAATGCGATCGCGATGACTGCTGCCTCCAAACCTAAAGGACTGATTTTACTGGTCGAGCGGGCGATTGCCCTCCTCGCCCTCGCCCACCTCGGGCTGTCCGTTTTCGACTGGACGTACGTGCCGCTGCGAGACTACTACCAGCGCTGGCTGCCGCAAATGACGCGTCGCTACGATCGCGTCAAAGGGATCGAACCGTTTCGCTCGACGCAGCAATATCTCGATACGGTGGATGAGTTTGAGGCGCTAATTGAAGGGAATCCTGAGAATGCCGATCGCGTTCTCAACACCCCTCAAGCTGAGCAACTGTTGGCCGACCTACGCCAGCAAAGTAGCGAGATGATCGCCGACAATCCATTTGTCATCTCCAATCGCACCGGAAATTTCGAGCGCGCCAAAGACGACATTCGCGCCCAGATCGGCTTGGAATCGGCGACCCAATCGTTCCGAACGTTTTGGAGTTCGGAGTATTTAAGCGATCGCGATGTGCTTGAAGAACTAGACTTTTTCAACCGCCGCATCCGTCCGCCAATCGCGACCAACTTCTATCGCGGCATTGGCTATGACAGTCAACCTGAAGACAACTACTGGGAAGCCTTCGATCGATATTTCGTTGCTTTTTTTGCCCTCGAATTCCTCCTGCGCACCTACTGGCTCAGTCGTCGTCAAGAGGAACTGAATTGGGGCGAAGCAATGCTGTGGCGCTGGTATGACATTCCTCTATTTATTCCGATGTGGGGCTGGTTCGCGATCGTCCCCGTCCGTTGGCTGCGTGTCATTCCTGTCACGATTCGACTCGATCGCGCTCACCTGATCGATCTCAAATCCATCCGCACGCAGGTGATTCGGGGCATTACGGCTAGCTTGGCGGCAGAAATGAGCGAAATTATCGTCGTGCGCGTCATCAATCAAATTCAGGGCACGGTGCAATCGGGGAAAGTGGCACAGTGGATGCTCGAACCCAAACAGGCCGAGCGGGAATTTATTAACGTTAACGGCATCGATACGGTGGGGGCGATCGCCAATCGCCTCGTAGAACTGGCCGTATATCGGGTTTGGCCGCGTATCCAACCCCAGGTGGAAGACCTCGTCTCTCACAGCATCACCAGCTCTCTCGCCAGCGCCCCCGCCTACCGCCAACTACAAATGCTCCCCGGCTTCCGCTCCGTCCCCGAGCAACTGAGCAAGCAGATTGCCAGCCAGCTTTCCGATACCGCCCACAGCGCCCTCATTACCGCCCTCGAAGATCCCATCGGTCAAGAACTTACCGAAACCCTAGTCGCAGAAGTTGGCGAAGCCCTACGCGTCGAACTCAACCAGGGTCTTACGCGCAAAGAACTCGAACGCCTGATCGCCGACCTGCTCGAAGAAGTCAAACTCAACTACGTCCAGCAATTGGACGACGACGAAGTCGAACGCACCCTTCAAGAAGTCCACCGCTTGCAAAAATCCCGAGAATCAGGCAGCTAGCCCGCGCGATCGCCAGACCCCGAGCTCGTGTCGTGATTTTTTGCGCCTTGCGCCCTACTGCCATTGAGTGCGCGAAAACAAAAGCGCCAAACAGTGCTGTCGGCTCCTCGAACTCGGTAGATTGGGAAAGCAGCAATGACAAGAGGTATGACTTCGCACGATGACTGAGTCGGAAGCGGCGATCGCAGCGGAACCAGAATTTTCGAGTGACTGGGCTTGGCCGTTTT
>JBCBTL010000497.1:0-2919 GCA_039818705.1 Cyanobacteria bacterium J06639_1 | reverse complement strand
CGAGGGCCACGCCGCCTTCCTCAGCCTGGAACGCATCGCCGAGTTCCGGCGCGACCACGGCGTGAGCTTCGAGGAGGCACGCCAGGCCACCGCCGGCTCCAACGTCTTCACCACCCACACCCCCGTCCCCGCCGGGCACGATGTCTTCTCCCCCGATGCGATCGACTCTTACTTCGCTACCTATTGGCCGGAACTCAATCTCACCCGCGATCAGTTCCTTACCCTCGGCCAAAAACGCCTCGGCGATGCCTGGGAACCCTTCAGCATGACCGTCCTCGCTCTGCGCCTCTGCCGCGATGCCAACGGCGTCAGCAAAATCCACGGCGAAGTCAGCCGCGATATGTGGACGAGCCTCTATCCCAACCTCTCCACCGAAGAAGTCCCCATCGGTCACATCACCAACGGCGTTCACGCTCACACCTGGATCGCCCCGTTGATGGCCGACCTCTACGATCGCTATTTCGACCCCGACTGGACGACCCGCCTAGCCGACCCTGCCGTCTGGGAGAAAGTTCAATCGATCCCCGATGAAGAACTGTGGGCGCGGCATCAGGTGTTGAAAGAGCAGCTCATCGCCCACACCCGCTATCGCGTATTGCAATCGCGTCGCAATCGCGGGGAAGGCCCCGATCGCATCCACGCTGCCAGCACTTTACTCAGCCCCAGCGTGCTGACTTTGGGATTTGCGCGTCGCTTCAGCACCTACAAGCGCGGCGACCTGATCGTGCGGGATATGGAGCGGGCGCTGAAACTGTTTGGAGATGGCGATCGCCCCGTCCAAATCGTCTTTTCCGGCAAAGCCCACCCGGCAGACGAAGAAGGTAAGCGCATTATCCAAAAAATTATGGAGTGGTGTCAGCACTCCGACGTGCAAAATCGAGTCGCCTTCATTGAAGACTACGACCTCACCACGGGGCGGATGTTGACGCAAGGCGTGGACGTGTGGATCAACAATCCCCGTCGTCCGCTGGAAGCCTCGGGCACGAGCGGCCAGAAAGTCTGCTTCAACGGCGGCATCAATTGCAGTGTCTTGGATGGCTGGTGGCCGGAAGGCTACAACGGTAAAAACGGTTGGGCGGTCGGCTACGACATCGAATCTGCCGACCCCGAAGCGCAGGATCTCGTGGACATGCAATCTCTCTACGACATTCTCGAAAAAGAAGTCGTCCCCCTCTTCTACGATCGCGACTCCAACGGCATTCCCGTCGGCTGGGTGCAGCGCATGAAAGAGTCCATCCGCACCAACTGCCCGCTGTTCAACACCGATCGCATGGTGGCCGACTACTGCACGCAGTACTATTCTCCCGCCGCCAAAACCCAGGCGAGAATCCCGGTACTGTCTAGCGTTCGGTAAATATCGGGTGCATTGAGAGAGCGATCGCTTGTTTTCAGATGGGCGATCGCTTTTGATATGGGATATAGATGGCGCCCAATTGCGTCAGCGGCTTAGCCTCGAAAGAGCTAGACATTTACGACGGTCAGAATGCAAGCGGGGGAACGATGAAAGACCCAGGCTGGACGCGATCGGAGTCGCCTTTTCATGCCGGCGAATGGGAGGTGCAGCAGCGGTACGGCGTTCGAGATCGCGTGGAAACCTTTGGCCGTCAGATGGTGCGCGAATATCTGCTCGAACAGCACCGCCAGTTCTACGCCCGGCTCCCGTTTTTGCTAATCGGAGCCGTCGATCGCCGGGGGAATCCTTGGGCATCTGTGGTTGCGAGCAAGCCGGGATTCATCTCGTCTCCCGATCCGCAGCGGTTATGGATCGAGTCACATCCTCTGTTTGGGTCGCCATTGCAGGAGTCATTTTCGGTTGGGACGAAAGTGGGCATTTTGGGCATTTTGCCCGAGTCACGTCGCCGCAATCGCCTATCGGGACGCATCAGCCGCATTGAAGCGACGGGCTTTGAGGTTGAAGTGATTCAAAGTTTTGGCAACTGTCCGCAATACATTCAAACGCGGACGATTGAGGTGTTGCCGGACATCGATCGCCCCAGTGCATCTCGTCCGTTGCATCGAAGCGATCGCCTCGATGACTCTGCTCGAACATTGATTCAAGATGCTGACACGTTTTTTATTGCTACGTCCTATGCAGAAGATATCGAAGCGAGATCGCAGGGAGCTGACGTATCACATCGCGGCGGCAAGCCTGGGTTTGTCTGCGTTCAAAACGACAAAACGTTCGTCTTTCCCGACTTTTCTGGGAATTTAATTTTTAATACCGTAGGCAATTTGCTGCTGAATCCCAAGGCTGGGTTTCTCTTCATTGACTTTAATAGTGGCGACCTACTGTACGTCACGGGGGCAACTCAGATTATTTGGGATGGAGGAGATGTGCGAGATTTCGAGGGAGCCGAGCGGCTAATTTGCTGTTCGGTTGAGTCGATCGTTCGAGTCGAGCAAAGTTTGCCGCTGCGATTTACGTTTGGAGACTATTCGCCCACGTTAGAACGTACGGGAAGTTGGGAAGATGCGATGCGCGTGAAAGGCGATCGCGACGAAGACAGTTCAGTTCAAACGAACCAAAGATTGGCAGCAAACCGTGACGAGAGATCGTCCTGCGGCCCCTGCAAATCGACCTGAACGCGATCGCCTTTTGCCTACTAAGGCATTACTCAGATCGAGCATTGTCGGCTTCAGCGTTGGGAATATTCAGGCGAACGGTGGTGTCTAGGCGCACTTCTTGGGGGCGGAGGAGGTCGTCGGAGTCGAAGTAAGCGGCCAGAGGACTTTCTGCTTGCCAGCGATCGCCGAATTCCCGAACGGTTTTGGTCACCTGAATCTGCAACAGTTGCTCGATCTCGGCAGGACTGAGATCGGCATCGAGCGTTTCTTCGCGCTGACCGCGCTCCAGCGTTGAAACTTGTAACTCCCCAGCGTCGTCAAATGTCCACAGCTCCAGCACGCTCCGAGATTTGA
>JBCBTL010000496.1:0-2928 GCA_039818705.1 Cyanobacteria bacterium J06639_1 | reverse complement strand
GAGCCGGAGCCGAGGAACAGCATCGCTTTGAAGTAAGCGTGGGTGGTGAGGTGGAACAGGCCAGCCCCGTAAGCACCCACGCCCATTGCCATAACCATGTAGCCGAGCTGGGAAATGGTGGAGTAGGCCAGACCTTTTTTGATGTCGTTCTGGGTTAACGCAATGCTCGCGCCCAAGAACGCGGTAATCGCTCCCGTCCAGGCAATCACGGTCATCGCAGTCGGCACGTTCTCGAAGATGGGGAACATGCGCGCGACTAGGAAGACCCCAGCGGCGACCATCGTGGCCGCGTGAATCAGTGCCGAAATGGGCGTTGGGCCTTCCATTGCGTCTGGCAACCAGACGTGGAGGGGAAACTGGGCGGATTTCGCCATCGGCCCCATGAACACGAGGATGGAGAACAGCGCCACCAGTCCAGCACTCACTGCACCCGAGTCAACCGCCGCCTCGATCGCCTCGCCCATCGCGTCAAACTCGAACGTGCCCGTGAGCCAGTACAAGCCCAACATGCCGAGCAGCAGCCCGAAGTCGCCGACGCGGTTGGTAACGAATGCTTTTTGCGAGGCTTCCGCCGCCGCCGGACGGTCGTACCAAAAGCCGATCAGCAGGTACGAACACATCCCCACCAGCTCCCAGAACACGTAGATCTGGACGAGGTTAGGACTGACGACCAGACCCAGCATCGACGAGCTGAACAGACTCAGGTAGGCGAAAAATCGCACGTACCCTTCGTCACGATCCATGTAGCCGTCGCTGTAGATCTGCACCAGAAACGCGACGGTGGTGACCACCACCAGCATCATGGCCGCAAGGTGATCGACCGCGAAGCCCATCTGGAGCGAGAAGCTGCCCGCCTCTGCCCAGGTGAACATCTGCTGATAGGGCGCGCCGCCGCGAACTTGATCCACCAAGATGGCGATCGCGTGGGTCATGGCCGTGCCGATACAGAACACGCTGAACCCCGAGGCCAAGCTCCGCGCGGAGCGGGTAAAGGAGTTGAGGACGAGAATGCCCATCCCGAGTACGAATGCCCCAATCAGGGGATAAACCGGGATGAGCCAGGCAAATTGATAGGCGAGTTCCATGAAGGCTCCAACCTCAAATGGTCGAGACAGTAACGCAACCAGACAGACCGCGATCGCAACCTACGAGCAGCATCCAAGCGATCGCTGGAGCGAGCACGAGACCGTTGAAAACGAAATAGGTACAAATGCGCTACATATTCCGCACCTATTCTAAACAGCCCTTCACAAAATCCCGTCAGCTTCAGGATGTCTTCGGGCTTAGCTCCCCCTCAGAAAAGAGCGAGCGGCGCTCTAAACGCCTTCCAGTGCAGCATCCAGGTCTTCTAGGACGGTTTGCGCGTGGGTGGCAGCTTTCACTTTGTCGTAAGCAATTTCGATGCGTCCCTCGGGATCGATGACGAAGGTGCTGCGCTTGATACCCATGAACTCTTTGCCCATGAACTTTTTCAAGCCGTAAACCCCATACGCAGTCGAAACTGCGGCATCTTCGTCGGCCAGCAGCGGAAAAGGAAGGTCGTGCTTGGCGACGAATTTTTGATGGGATTTCACCGAATCGGTGCTAACTCCGAGGATGACCGTATCGCGATCGCCAAAGGCCTCGATCTCGTCGCGAAATCCGCACGCTTCTTTCGTACAGCCGGGCGTGTTGTCTCGCGGGTAAAAGTAAAGCACCACTCGACGACCGCGATAGTCGCTGAGGGAGATGGTGTCACCGCGATCGCTCGGCAGGGTGAAATCGGGGGCGGAGTCGCCAACAGACATAGACATAGACAGTGGAAAGCCACGCTAGCGAGCGAAACACCGTCAGTCTAAAACTCGCGCCCGAAAATCGCCCTCTATCGAAACGGAGAAGATACAGTCTGCAACAATCTTTTGTGGCCGGGATCGCAAGTCTGAGTTAGAACAAGGCGTTCGCTAGCCCCCAGGTCAAGGAGTTTTTCGTGAAAATTGGCATCGTCGGCATGGGGTTAATCGGCGGGTCGCTGGCGCTGGAGTTCGGCGATCGCGGTCACGAAATCTGGGGGGTGAGCCGCAAAGAGTCTACCTGCGAAGCGGCGATCGCCCAAAACGTCGTCAGCCACGCCAGTACCGAACTCTCCAGCCTCAGCGAAGTGGAACTGGTTGTGCTCTGTCCTCCCATCCCCGCCGTGTTGCCGACGCTGGAGAAACTCGTGCAGGTGTTGGCTCCAGAGGCGATCGTGACGGACGTAGCCTCAGTAAAAGCTCCCATCGTCGCTAAAGCCACCGAGCTGTGGCCGAACTTCGTCGGCGGGCATCCGATGGCGGGCACGACCGAAAGTGGGTTGCAAGCAGCGCACCGAGGATTATTTACAGGTGCTTCCTACGTGTTAACCCCAATTTCATCCACGTCGCCGAGAGCGATCGAGGGAGTGCGATCGCTCCTCGCCACGCTCGATGTCGATCTCCTCTCCGCAACCCCTGAAGCCCACGACATTGCAGTTGCGGCAATCAGCCACGCTCCAGTGTTCGTGAGTGCGAGCGCGATCGCTGCTGCCAGCAGCATCTCCGATGAAGCTACGTTGAAACTAGCTCAAATGCTAGCCAGCAGTGGCTTTCGCGACACCAGCCGTATCGGGGGCGGCAATTCAGAATTGGGAACGGCGATGGCGAAATTCAATCGGGAAGAAGTGTTGCGATCGCTCCAAATCTACCGAGACTGCCTCAACGACTGCATCGCCTGGATAGACCGTGAAGACTGGGACTCGCTGAGAGATTTTCTGGACGATCAGAAACAAAGCCGCTCTGATTTTGTCGTGTAGAGCAGAGGGCGCTATTCCTTACTTCAGTGACACTTCTGACGCTTTGCAGCTCCGCTTCGGGTAGCCTACGTCCGTCAGCCAAAGCGATCTCGTATGAATATTAGACAGTGCTTAACCCGCAG
>JBCBTL010000495.1:0-2929 GCA_039818705.1 Cyanobacteria bacterium J06639_1 | reverse complement strand
GACGCATTCACTCGAATCGTCTGGGATAGATCTCGGTGAATGCGTCGCCCCTTTCGGTTGAAGGCTGGCAAAAGGCTTGTGAAACAGCGGGGTTGGCGATCGAACGGTGTGAAACGGGGCCGATGAGTCTCCTCAACCCGCGTCGCATTGCCCAGGAAGAAGGATTCTCCACGCTGCTGACGATGGGCTGGAACGTTCTAACCCGCCCAGTTCTCCGGCAGCGCATCCTCGCCATGCGTAAAACGTTTGTCCGTCACGGAGATGACTTGGGATATGTGGTGTTTTGCGCCAAAAAGGAAGGGTAGGCCATGAGTGCAACGCTGATTTCTGCTGACGCGACCTCTCTTAAGCTTCACGACCACATCGAGTATCCCGCGTCGGGCGTACTCAGCAAGGTGTTATGGAAGCACGAGCTGTGTCAGTACAGTCTGTTTTGTTTGGCGGCGGATACCGAGATTTCCGAGCATACGTCTACGCGCCATGCGACGGTGCAGGTGTTAGAAGGGACTGGAACGCTGACGCTAAACGGCAAAGCCATTCGGCTGGAGCCAGGGGTATTCATTTTCATGACGGCGAACGCCCCGCACGCGCTTAAAGCCGACACGAATCTGGCGTTCGTTTTAACGTTGTCTGCCGTGGGGTAGCGCGATGACTACCATGTCAACGAAGTCTTCCGTCCGCAACCCAAAGCGCTGGTACCGACCCACGGTGTCCCCAAGGCACGGTGCGTACGTCATGCTCGTCGTCTCGTTCGTGACGGGGGCAGCGGCTGCTCAGCATTGGACGTGGGCGACGACTCTGGCTCTCGTTTGTGCCTACTGTGGGTTTCAGGCAGAGCATCCGTTTGTTTCACAGCTCAAACGGTGGGGTAAATGGAAGCCGCAATGGTTGACCTGGTTCGGCATCTACTTCGGGATTGCTGGCGCGATCGCCCTTTGGCTGTTCTGGCACAGTCAGGGCAACTGGCATCTGCTCATCATTTACGGTGTGGCGATCGCTGCCGCTTGGGTAGACGCGCTTTCAGTGAAATGGCGACAGCAAAAGTCGGTCTGGAATGAGCTAGTCACGTTTTTTGCTGTCTGTTTGTCAGCGCCATTAGCCTATGTCGTCACGGCGGGAACGCTCTCACAGAGTGCGATCGCCCTTTGTCTACTAAACGGAGTATTCTTCTACAGTGACATCTTTTACGTCTAGATGCGCAAAGTCAAAGAATCGTCAATCGTCCCCGGTCTTATCTTTCACGGCGTCGCAGCCGGACTCGTTTTCACGCTGTGGCAGGTGCAGTGGCTCTCCCCCGTCACAGCCGTAGCGTTTAGCATGGCGCTTTTGAAGTTCGGCATCATTGCATTGCGCCTGGAATGATATCGTCACGCCAAGATTCAGCAGGTGGCGAAGCTGGAAACGATCGCGAGTGCGTTGTTTTTGGAGATCGCCTCTCTATCTCTACTGCCGTCTCATCTCAATTAGAACGTCATCGTCGCGGCGATCGCGCTAATCAACTGCTTTCAGATCGGTATCCGTGCGCGGGTCGCCAGCATAAGATACAGGGCCGTGAGGCGAAGCTAGAACAGCCAACATGGTGACGGGCTGCTCGGCATAGCTGCGATGCCAAACGCGAGCCGGAACGATGAATACACTGCCTGAAACGAGGCGGTACTCTTCAGACACATCGTCGCGCAACAGCGTCACGCTGACTTCACCGTCAAGCACGTGCAAAAATTCATCGCCCACGTGATTTTCCCAGGGAGTTTGTCCGAACCACGTTCCAACAGAAGCTGACCCCTTATCTACCGCCCCCAACTCTGAAAAAGACTCACCCAGGTGTTCCAGCGAGAGGGGCTGATGCAAATTTAGCGGAACCAGTGTTGGAGTGATTCTATCGATTTGGTGAATCTCTGCCATCGGATTTCAGCTCCATCAATTAGAACGGGAAACTCTTTTCATAGTGAAAAATTTCTCTAATTCCAAAGCTCGACATGAGTACATGAGTCCATAAATGGAGAAGTTTTATGTTCAAGTAGACTTATCGGATCGGAAGGACAAACCTTCATTTGGATTAACTGTGGATTTCCTCAGTCATTTTTGTATCGTGCTTGCGTCGTCACCTTTGTAGTAGCTGACTATCATCACAGCATAGCTCTCTCACCGTTCGGAGTGTAGCGCGATGACAAGCATTTCTGTAGACCTCGGCCCCGTCCAGGAAACGCTGTTAATTCCACTGTTGGGACGTGCCCTCGCGACTCGTCAAGGGAACGGTCTCATTCAGGACGAAAAAGCGATCGCGATCGTCGAATCCCTCGATTACGATTTCTCGAAATGGGGGGAATCCCAATCTCTAGTCGCATCAGCACTGCGCACGCGCATGTTCGATCGCAGCGTTCAGGAGTTTTTGAACGAGCATTCCGCCGGAACGGTCGTTGAAATTGGCTGCGGCCTAAACACCCGTTTCGAGCGACTCGATAACGGCCAATTGCGCTGGTTCGACCTAGATTTGCCCGATACCCTAGCGCTGCGGCGACAGTTTTTCGAAGACGAGCCTCGCCGCACCATGCTTGAAGCCAGCGTGCTAGATACAGATTGGATGGAACCTGTGGCGGCAACGGGTGGCCCTTGGTGCTTTATCTCTGAAGCCGTGATGATTTATCTAGAAGCGACCCAAGCGAAACAGGCGATCGCCCAAATCGCAGAGCGTTTTCCAGGCGCGTGGTTACTATTCGACACGACCGCCAAAACGATGGTCGAAAGCCAAGCCAACCACCCGCTAATGCAGCACATGTCCCGAGAAAGCTGGTTTCGCTGGGTATGCGACGACCCCCACGAGATCGAACGCTGGGGAGATTTACGACTGGTGCGATCGCGCACGTTTGTGGATGCAGACACAGACTTAATTGATTGCTTGCCGTGGAAAATGAAATGGTTCGTGCGATTG
>JBCBTL010000494.1:0-2930 GCA_039818705.1 Cyanobacteria bacterium J06639_1 | reverse complement strand
ACATTCAGTCCCAATCGTCGTTCTGCTGGCGTTCGAGTTGGGCGATCGCTAGTTGGAAAACGGGGTGGAGGGCAGGGTCGGTTTCGCGATCGCTGGCTGCCTGCAACGCCTCAATTGCGCGATCGTCTCCCAATTTCATCAGGGTTAACGCCGCTGATTTGCGCACGTCTGCCGCCTCATCCGTCAAAGATGCGATCAGGCGCTCGACCGCCGTTTTGTCGCCCAACGTTCCCAATGCAGAGGCCGCTTCCGTGCGCACGGCATCCACGCTGTCATCAAGTGCGGCTAGCAAAAGTTCGAGGGCTTTGGGGTCGTCGTTCGATTTGGCAATGCCAGAGATGGCGGCGATCGCCGCACAGCGCACGTCTGCTGATTTGGAAGTTGCTGCCGCATACAGAGGGTCAGCCGCCGCCTCTCCCATAAACGAGAGCGCCCAAGACGCATGACCTTTGATGTCTTGCGGGCGTTTAGGATCGCCCAAAATGTCTAGCAACGCCGCGATCGCTGGTTCGCCGGTTGCGGCTAAAGCTCCTGCCGCCGAGCCTTTTACCACCGTGTCGTCGTCGGTCACGAGTGACTGAATGAGGTCGGGGACGGCCTCGGGGTCGGCAATTAGGGTCAGCGTTTTGCCGCTGGCGCGCCGTACGACGGGATCGGGATGGTGCAGGAGTGCTGCCCGCACGTCCGCTGAAGCGGGTTTGCCGATGACCCCCAGCGCCTCTGCAAATCCCAGCCGAGTCAGTCCGCGACCGTCTCCTAAACCTTCCACCAGGCGCTGAATGAGCTGGCGATCGCTCGTGTCAAACCTGTCTTCAGCCAGTGCGGTTTGAATGCGCGCAAGCAGCACGTCATTCTCTGCGCGTGCCGCAACTTCCTCGGGGGATTTGGGTTCGGTGGTCGGCATGGGGGAAACGCAATCACGAAGACAATCGGCAGGCAGAGGGCGGACTGGCAAGGCGATCGCGAAGCCAATCTACAATGTCTCTGTCGCGCTCTCGCGTCACATTCTACCGACTCCTGCCGTCTTTCTGCTCGATCGCGCCCGTATGGACAATCGTTTCGCCTATCTGTTTGCCGGACTGAGTGAAGACCGCGCGATCGCCCTTTTAGAAATGTCCAGCGACGAGCTAGACGACCCGTCCGAGCGCTACGTCGCCGCCTCGCGCATGAGTAATTTTCCGCCGAGCGATCGCGGCATCCGAGCGCTGATCTCGGCGGTCGAAAATACCGATGACAGTCTCGATAACCGCATCGTCCGCCGCAAAGCAGTCGAAACCCTCGGTCGCTACAAAGCTGAAGCCGCTCGCGACATCATTCAGACCTGCTTGAAAGATGATGACTGCTATTTGGTCGAAAATTCTGCTTGGGCACTGGCTGAAATTGGGTGTGACGATCCCAGCGCTCTCGCAACTCTGGCCGCCACGCTCGCCAAGCCGGGGCAAAGCTATCGAGCCATCATCCAAGCCCTCGCCAAACTAAACTATCAACCCGCGATCGCCCCCATCGAGCCATTCGCGACCCACGCCGATCCCAGCATTGCGAGCGCGGCGATCGCCGCTATCTGCCGCCTGAGCGACGATAACAGCCGCATGGCCGAAGTCGCGGCTTTCCTCCAGCACGAGAATGTCAACGCCCGTCGTGGCTGCATTCAAGATCTAATTGATACGCGGTACTATGCCGCCACCCCCAACTTAGCTCGCTGTCCCGTGTCGGTCGTATTCCGCTTGCGCGCCATTCGACAGCTAGCTGAAGCGGGCATGGCCGAAACCGTGCTGGCGTTCGAGACGGACGTGCAGCCTTACTTAGAACAAGTGCTGCGCGATCGCCCCGCCGACATCAGCTTCGTCCACGCCTACGATCGCTCGCCCAGCCTCGAATATGCCATCTCCGAACTCTACTCCACCGACTTCGGACGCTGTTACCTCGCCAGTCAGACGCTGCTCGATCGTCACGCTGAAACTGCAGGTGCCGCCTTGCTGGAGACTTACCGCGATCGCGCCAGCAATGACTACGGTGCGCACTACCATGTCGTCAAACTGCTGGGCTGGCTGAGATACGCTCCCGGCTACGACATCGTGGTGGAAGCGCTAAATAATCCCACCCCCCAATTTCAAAAATCCCGCGCCGCTGCTGCCATCGCTCTAGGCGAACTGGCAGACGATCGCGCTATCCCCGCCTTGCATCAGGCTTTAGCTACAGACATTTGGGAACTGAAATACGCGGCGCTTCTGGCACTCGAACAACTGGGCGACCCGTCAGGACGCGATCGCGCCTCGGACGACTCCGACTGGTGCGTGCGAGCCAAAGCGCGATCGCTACAGGACTGATGAGGCAGACCGTCTGAACGGCAGGCTTGGGCTACTGGGCTTTGACTTCCAGCGAATACGCCACGGTATCCGTGGTGTACATTCCGTTAATGACGTCCACGTACCAGGTTCCGGGGGTCGGATTGGGAACCACCAGCCGTGCCCGCGACGATTGCGAATCGTCTCCTAAATCCCAGTCGGCATTCATGCCGTATTCCTCGATTGCCGAGCCGTACTTCACGCCCAAATCGAGATTGGCATCCGCCGCCATTTCAACGATTAGGCTAGGCGTGTTGGGTGGCACCGTCACGGTGTAGGTGTGATAGCTGGAACTCGGATCGTTCCCTGCCCCTCTGAGCGCCCCCGAGGCCGACTGACCGATCGCGAGTCGCCCGATCGTTCCGGACTCGCTGTGGGGCGCGCGCAGCACGTTTTGAGCAACCGCAGTTCGAGCCAGACCGAGCGGGGCCAAGCTGAGGCAAGCCCCTGCCACAGCCACCATCAGCCCGTGCCGCCCCCGCCGAGCGATCGCGCGCGCAGCCTGCCGAGTGCCAAACCAGCGTTTCACGTTTGCAGCCATGAGGAGTGTCCCTAGCTCATCTATTACCGATATTACCGTATTTC
>JBCBTL010000493.1:0-2950 GCA_039818705.1 Cyanobacteria bacterium J06639_1 | reverse complement strand
GGCCAAAGTGGTGCTGGCGGCGCGGCGTGAAGGCGCGCTCAACGCAGTGGCGGATTCAGTCTCGAAGCGGGGCGGGACTCCCTTGGTCGTGCCCACCGACATGACCGATTCGCAGCAGGTGGAGACTCTGGCGAAACGAGCGATCGAGACGTTCGGAACGGTGGACGTGCTTGTCAATAATGCGGGCTACGGTCAGATGGGGCCGATTGAAGAAGTAAGCGAAGCTGCCGTGCGCCAGCAGTTCGATGTCAACGTGTTCGGGTTACTCGCGCTCACGCGGGCGGTGGTGCCGACCATGCGCGATCGCCGCGAGGGACGCATTATCAATCTCAGTTCGGTGGCGGGCAGAATCGCGATGCCGTTTATGGGAATTTACAACGCCAGCAAGTTCGCCGTCGAAGCGATCAGCGATGCGTTGCGAGTCGAACTCGCTCCCTTCGGCATTCAAACGATCGTGATTCAGCCCGGCCCAGTGGAAACCGAATTTTTCCGGGTAGCCGAGAAAGAAGCGGCGGCAACGGTCGATTTGAACGCAAGCCCGTATGCCAGCGCGCTCGAAAAAATGGCCGAGACGATGGACACCTCCGGCATGGCTTGGTCTGCCGAGCGGACGGCTAAGCTCATTGTCAAAGCGATGACGGAGGAGAATCCTAGCGATCGCTACGCAGCCTTCAACGGCGGTAAGGTGATGCTCGGACTGTTTGAGGCGATCCCCACAGGGGTATCCGATCGCCTGTATACAAATGCCTTTGGACTCGATCGCCTCTAGGAATCGCTTGTCAGAGGCGATCGCGCAGCTAATCCGGCTCGATGCGCAGTTGCGCGATATCGTCGTTAAGCTCGTTCAAAAGATTTTCATCGAAAACCGCCGTATCAAGACAGACGCTATCAGCATCAGCGCCTTCCAGAATGGCATCGGTGAGATTAGCTTCTAACAAATCGGCGTGACAGAGAATGGCGTTTTTCAAGTTCGCGGCCACTAGCTTGGCCTCCCGCAAGTCGGAGCGTTCCAGGTTCGCTCCCATCAAATTCGCTCGCATCAATGAAGCACCGCGCAAATTCGCTCGCTTCACTAAAGCTCCTTCTAGATCCGCCTCGTTCAACAGCACACGCCCGAGCGTAGCGCCGCGCATGTCGGCATTGGTCAAAGACGCACCGTTAAGATTGGCGCGCCCCAAGTTCGTGCCCCACAACACCGCACCGTCGAGCTTCGCACCTTTCAAATTGGCACGCCGCAAATCAGCTCCTTCGAGAATGGCTCCGCGCAAATCCGCACCCTGCATCTGAGCTTTTTCGAGATTCGCCTTGCGCAAATCCGCCCGCGAGAGATTCGCGCGATCGAGGGTGGCCGCCCCCAAATCGGCCCGCACCAAACACGCCTGCCGCAAATTCGCCCCCGACAGCACGGCACGTTCCAAATCGACCCGTTTCAAATTGGCCTGTTCCAGATCGGCACGCTTGAGAATCGCCCCCGTCAAACTCGCGCCGTTGAGATTGGCTTCCCACAACGCCGCGCCGCTAAAATTCACCCCGCGCAGCATCGCGGATTCTAGATCGGCTTTGCGCAGCTTGCCTTCCCGCAAATCCGCACCGTTGAGAATGGCATCGCGCAGGTCAGCCGTGCGCAGCCTCGCCCCGCGCAAATTCGCTACGCTCAAATCCGCTCGGCGCAAATTGGCATCGGTGAGGTCAACGCCAGCCAACGTCGCCCCCATCAGCTCGCCCTGCTCCAGATTGATCCCCGCTAGCATGGCATGGCTGAGGTCCGCATGGCTGAAGCTCAATCTCCGAAAATCTCGCTCTCCCGCAGCGTAGCTTTCTAGCAACTCCGCTACGCTTTTCGTCGGGTAGTAGCTTTCAACTCGCAACATAAATGGGTGAGGAAAAAGGTAAACGGAACCAACTCGATCGCGCGATCGCGCCCAGATTGCTAAGGTGGAGGGTCTAGCGGGAGTTGAGAGCCGTTCGCGACAACGCACCCGACACGCCTCTGCTACTGACCTCTAGCCTACTTAGCTTTCCCAAGTCGGCTCGGAGATCCTGCCCGTCGCGGACAAAACTTATCACTGAGAGCGATCGCGCACATCTCAACAGGCCGTTTGTGGCGAGCGATTGCCCGCTAGGTCTCTCTTCATCCTCGGCATCAGACGACCGAAAAAGTGCCGTAAGCTGAAAGTGGTTTTGACCTAAATTCCGGCCATGACAGTCTCTCCTGCTTCCCCTGCTCAGCCCGCTTCTGCTCGCGAGGCTGATGCAACGGACTTACCCGCTCCTCCCGAGACGCTTGCCAACGATCCCAAACTGCTGCGCAAAACCTTGCGGCAGTCAGAAACGTACTTCGCGAAGGGGTTTGCCGAACACAAGCAGGAAGTCAAAGACGAGCTGCAAACGGAATACAAAAGCGACCTCATCGAAGCGATTCGCCAGCAGCAGTACACCTACACGCGCGGCTCGGTGACCATCAAGCTCGCCAAAGCATTCGGCTTTTGCTGGGGAGTCGAACGCGCTGTCGAGTACGCCTACGAAGCCCGCCGTCGCTTTCCCGATCGCCAACTGTGGATTACCAACGAAATCATCCACAACCCCCAAGTAAACCGTCACCTCGAAGACATGGGCGTGCGCTTCGTGGAGCAAGTGGGCGATCGCAAAGATTTCTCCAACATCGGCCCCAAAGACGTGATTATTTGGCCGGCGTTTGGCGCGAGCGTCTCGGAGATGGAATTTTTCCGACAGCAGGGAAATGAAATCGTCGATACCACCTGCCCCTGGGTATCGCGAGTGTGGAATCAGCTCGACAAGCATCGCGCGGCCAAGTTTACCTCCGTGATTCACGGCAAATACGCCCACGAAGAAACGATCGCCACCAGTTCGTTCGCTGAGAAATATTTGGTCGTGCTGGATTTGGCCGAAGCGCGCTGGGTAGCGGAGTACATTTTGGGCGATCGCGATC
>JBCBTL010000492.1:0-2953 GCA_039818705.1 Cyanobacteria bacterium J06639_1 | reverse complement strand
GCATCCGTTTGGTCTAGTGGTCTAAAGCTGAGGTTCTCGATCGTGACAGCCACCGCAACGCTGCCCAGTTCTCCTTCAACCTCTTTGGGGGATGTATGGCGTGCTAACGCCGATCGCTGCGGCGACACAATCGCCCTGTGGGATCCCCATGCCAAACCTGAAGTGAAACTGACCTACCGCGAGTTAAACGATGCCATTCGGAATTTTGCGAGCGGTTTGCAAGCAGCGGGATTGAGTGCGGGGGAGCGCATCGCGATCGTGGCGGACAACTCGCCGCGCTGGTTTACGGTCGATCAAGGCAGTTTGCTGATGGGCGCGGTCAACGTGCCGCGCGGGGCTACGGCTCCAGCTAGCGAGCTGGCATACATCTTGGAACATAGCGGCAGTCGCGCGCTCATCGTTCAAGATCTCGCTACGCTGAAGCCGCTGCTGGAGGCGATCTCCAGACTGGATATCGCACTCGTCGTTCTCCTATCCGACGAGTCCACTTCAGCGCTGCCCGAGCTCAATGGCGTGCGGTGGATGACCTACCGCGGCGTGATGGAATTGGGGACGGTGCGAGAATTCGTGCCCGTGGGCATCAATCGATCGCATTTGGCTACCATCATCTACACCTCGGGCACCACGGGCAATCCAAAAGGGGTGATGCTCAGCCACGGGAATTTAATGCATCAAGTGGAAAGTATGCATCCGGTGGTGGCTCCAGGAGTGGGCGATCGCGTACTTGCGATCCTTCCCACGTGGCACTCCTACGAGCGCTCCTGCGAATACTACCTGCTTTCGCGGGGCTGCACGCAGGTTTACACCTCCCCGCGCTACATCAAAAAAGACTTTCAGCAGTACGCTCCCAGCTATACGATTGCCGTGCCGCGCATTTGGGAGACGGTTTATGAGGGCGTGCAAAAGCAGCTTCGGGACGCAAAACCCTTCATGCAAAAGGTGGTGAAGTGGTTTCTGGCTCGCAGCGAACAGTGGGTGATGTTGCGGCGCCAAGTGCAGGGGCGATCGCTGGTCGATAATCCTCTATCGGGCGTGGATGCGTTGCTGGCTCGGCTGCAAATCCTGGCTTTGACTCCGTTACATCAGTTGGGCGATCGCTTGGTTTACCGCAAAATCCGCCAGGTGGTGGGGCCGAAGTTTCAACACGCGGTCAGCGGGGGGGGCGCACTGCCTCCCTATCTCGATGCTTTCTACGAAATGGTCGGCATCGAAATTTTAGTGGGCTACGGTTTGACCGAAACGTCTCCTGTTGTGAGCGCTCGCCTGCCGGAACGCAACGTGCGGGGTACGTCGGGGCCGCCCATTCCGCAGACGGAATTCCAAATTTGCCATCCCGAGACCCTTGCACCGCTGCCGCGCGGCACCACCATGCTCGAAGCGCGTCAACATCAAGGACTCATTCGGGTGCGGGGGCCGCAAATCATGCAGGGCTACTACACCAATCCCGAGGCCACTGCCAAAGTGCTGGATGCTGACGGCTGGTTCAACACGGGGGATTTGGGCTGGTTGACTCCAGATGGCGACATCGTCATTTCGGGACGAGCAAAAGATGTCATCGTTCTGACCAACGGCGAGAACATCGAGCCGCAGCCGATCGAAGACGTTTGCAGCCAAAGTGCGCTCATCGACCAAATCGTGCTGGTGGGTCAAGACCAGAAGCGGCTGGCAGCGTTGGTTTACCCCAATGTGACAGCTTTACTAAGCGCTCACCGCGATCGCCTCGCCCCCGCCGCTCGCGTGCTCACCTCCAGCGACGACCTCGCCGTTTGGACAGAACATCCCAAAGTCGTGTCTTTGTTATCTGATGACGCAGACGTGCGATCGCAAGTCCTGAGCGAGTTGCAAGCCTTAATTAAAGCTCGCCCCGGCTACCGACCCGACGATTTGATTTACGATCTTCGCTTCATCCCCGAACCGCTGACGATGGAGAACGGATTGATGACCCAAACCTACAAAATTCGGCGCAATCGCGTTACGGAGCGCTATGCGGAGTTAGTAACCGAGCTTTACCCCCAGTAGCCGGACGCATTCGCCAGACAACCGGCCATCCGGGAACCCCGCCGCAGGGAAAAGCGATCGCGTCACTCGGGAAAGCGGCTCCAGTAAGCTAGTCTAATGAAGGAATCTAAATGATTCTTAAGTTTTACTGCTGAGGAGCTGCTGTTTCCGATCATGGCCGATCTAACTCCCGATTCGTCTTCATTGTTACTCAAGCGCAACGTGACGATCCGCGTCACTGTCACCGAGCGTTGGAAGGCGGAGATGCAAGAAAATCTCCAGAAACAGGTGCAAAACGTCGACAATCAGATGCAGCAGCTCGAATTTCAGGGCAAACGCGCGATCGCGGAAATCGAAAAGCGCACGATTCAGCCAGCAGGGCCCGAAGCGGCTCAACAAATCCAGTCCATCACCGCCCAAGTGAACGCGCAGAAAGGCAAGCTGCTGGAACAAAAGAATCAGGCCTTGCAGCAGCTCAATCAAGTCGGCGGAGTTGAACTCGGTCAAGAAGTGATTCAGGGCAATGTTGAGAGCTTCTTCAACCTAAAGGAAGGGGACAACCTGATCGAGAAGATGCAGGTGGAACTGCTGCTCGAAGACGGTGTGGTGAAAGAGATTCGCGGCAGTCTCTAATCGGTCGCCCAATCGCGCTAGTGCTTCACGCGTAGAAGTGCTGGCGCGGCTGATCGAATTATTTCGTTTGCTTGAACAGTGTTTATTCGCTTGCCAAGCGTTTGTTTGCTTGAATCTGTCCGCTTGAATTTGTTCGATTAAAAACGGTGGCGATCGCCCATGTTTGCAGAGCCAGAAGAACCAGCTATTGAAACTCTGTCGGAGCGGAGGCGGTTCAAGGCGAGTCTAGTCCTATTGACGGTGTGGTTGGTGGTGGTTGCCCTCCACGTCTACCCGGATCTGCGGTGGGGAGTCATTGGCTTGGCAGCCTTTATGGCGATTT
>JBCBTL010000491.1:0-2958 GCA_039818705.1 Cyanobacteria bacterium J06639_1 | reverse complement strand
CCCAGTCGTCCCGCTTGCTGAACCGTTCTTGATACGCCGTCCCTGCCTGATGGATGGCGCGCGCTTTCGCCATCAGCTCGCCTTCGCTCAACGTCCAACGCTCCAACATGGCATCCAAATCGGCTTGAATGTCGCGAGCGCCGGGAAAGCCCTCGTAGCGAATGCGCAAGCGCGCTATCTCCGCCACGTTGAAATCCGACTGGCTACCGTCCTGTTTGATTTGGTTGAGCAGGGCGCGATCGCCGCTGTACTGGGGATGCTGTTGGTCGGCCACGAGACACCTGCGAGAGAGAAATCACAGTTGCAGTAAAGCACTGGGACAGGCGATCGCTTTCAAGACTCGGCAGATTCAGAGCCATCCGGTTGACTGTCGGCTTCGTTTATCACACTTGTCTCAGTAGGTAGATCGAGCTGGTGTTCGGCATCTGAGTTAGTTTCTCTGGCCGTGGGGTTCAAAAGCTGCTCTAGATTGCCGTTTTCAACGGAATAGCGCTGTTTCACTTTGTCCGTGACGCGCAGGATGGACGAGCGATTTCCGGGCTGGCGCTGTTTGGTGATGAATCCTTTTTCGACCAGCTCGGGGACGTGTTGGTAGACCCCCGAGCCGCGAATTTCGACTAAATCTGATTGCGTCACCGTTCCTTTCAGCACGATCGCCGCTAGCGTCCGCATCGCGCCAACCCCCAATTCTGGCGGCAGGACTCCGGTTACGAGCGAGTTAAATTCTTCGCGCAGTTGCAGGGCAAACCCGCCCTCAACTTCTAGAACTTCTAACGCCGAATCGCGATGGGCGTAGTCTTCCATCAGCTCCAAAACAGCATCGTAAGCCGTCTCGCGATCGCATCCTGCCAACTCGGCAATGGCGCTCAGGGGCAGCGGTTGACCCTTGAGATAGAGGATGGCTTCGACGTGGGTGGTGACAGACATGAGCGCTAAACATGCGCGGACGGTGAAAAGGCACGAGTATCGGGGATGCGCGTCCGGGTTGTTTTAGTTAAACCTTCATTACGATCGCTGCTAGGAGCTTATTAAACAAAATTATCGCCAAAGGCGCTATCCATAGCGATCTTAGCGCGCTCCATTTCTGAATGTTGGTGTTACTGTGGTCGGTGAGGTTGAATGGCTAAAAATAGCCGCGATCGCATGCTCTGACTGGGAATGCCGCTGTTGAAATTCTGCTTCGCAAACTCGACACCGACAGACCAGCCCGTGAGATACGAGAACCCTGCTGTTGAGATGAGAGTGGTGTCATGCGGGTAGCCCTGGATTTTTATCGAATTTTGATGGTGCCTCTGCAAGTTGAGGCCGCAGCTCTCCAGTCGGCGTATCGAGAACGGGTCGGGCAAGAACTGTGGCGCGGCTTTTCCGAGCGCGCGCTTCAGTCGCGGCGACATTTACTCAATGAAGCCTACGGGGTTCTCAGCGATCCCGCCCAGCGATTGGACTACGACACTCACCTCAGAGCCGTCGATCCAGGCTTAGACTTACTGCCCCAGCAAACGCCAGGAGCGCTCGTCGTCCTGTGCGAGCTGGGGGATTACGAAGGGGCGATCGCCGCTGCTGACTCGGCGTTGGCAATCGACGAAGGGAATAAAGATTACGTGCTGACGCGGGCGATCGCGCGTTTGGCGATGGGGCGCGATCTCTGGCAGCAAGGAGACTATGAAGGCGCTGCGGCTCTTTTGCATCGCGCTAACGACGACCTCATGCAACATCACAGCTTCCCCGAAATGCAAGCAGAAATCCGCTCCGATCTGAACCGACTGCGCCCGTATCGCATTCTGGAACTGCTCGCGCTCGAAGATCTCGACGCGCCCGAGCGTAAAGAAGGACTGAAGCTCCTGAAAGCCTTCCTCGACGAGCGCATGGGTATTGAAGGGAAGGGAGTCGATGGCTCCGGTCTGTCGATGGAAGACGCGCTGCGCTTCATTCAAAAGGCTCGCGGCCACATGACGTTGACCGAGCAGCACGAGCTGTTTGAAATCGAGGCCGATCGCCCGTCGCTGGTGGCCGGATATTTGGCGTCATATTCTTTGATGACGCGGGGCTACGTCGAGCATCGTCCTTTGCTGTTGCGGCGCGCGCGCGGGCGGCTGGTCAAATTGGTGCAGCGTCACGACGTGTACATCGAGCAAGCGATCTGCACGATGCTGCTGGGACAGCCGGACGAGGCTTTGCGGTTGATGCAGCTCAGTCGTGACGAGCAAGCGGCAACGACGATCAAGTCGTTGAGCGGCGACAGCAAGGATCTCCTGTTGGGTCTGTGCCGCTACACCGAAGGCTGGTTCCAAGAAGAAGTCTTCCCTGAATATCGCGGTTTGGACGGGTCGAAAGCGACGCTCAACGCCTACTTTGAAGATCCGCAAGTACAGGCGTATCTCGAAGCGATGCCGTCTTCTACCGAAGAGGCCGAGCAGCTCGATCGCCAAGCCCGCAAGCTGGAAACCTCGACCGAATCGAAATCCGATGCCGCGATCGCACCTCCCTCTGTGGTAGCAGACCAAAGCGATCGCCCGATCTCGCCCGTCCCACCTGCCAAGCCCGAAGCACCTGTCCCGGCGGCTGAACCTTTGGTTGCAACAGCGAGCGTCGCCACCGCAGTAGCCGCACGCCCGGTCGCGGTCGGCGGTTCGGAAACTCCCGTTCCCAGTCGGGCGGCATCCTCTAGTCCTGCTGCGAATGGCGTGGCAACTCCGAGCAGCACCAACGTCTACAGCTCGAACGGCAACGGTCATCACGCGGGTAGCAACGGCAGCACGACGAGCTGGACGACTTCAAATCGCAGCGCGATCGCCGCCCCGCCTACTTTCCACAGCCAGCCGGGAATCCAGGCGGCATCGCGATCGCTCCGGCGAGATTCGCTGGTTGAGATTGAATCGCGATCGCCCGCCGTCACAGTCTCGTCTGAGAGAAAGTCGCTCGCGCTGCGATTTGAAGTCGTCCAGCTCGTCGTGCTGC
>JBCBTL010000490.1:0-2959 GCA_039818705.1 Cyanobacteria bacterium J06639_1 | reverse complement strand
GATACTCGTGAATCTGGCGAATAGTCTTTTGTTCTTCGTATTAACTTGGCTTTGGCCATTCTTTTTGCTCGTAGCTCAATACATGCAAGGCGTGAGTGAGATCTCTCTAAAGTTAGGTGGAATGGGCTTGAATTTCGCGCAAGTCAACCTCTCTATTATTGTATTTGAATGCGCAGCTTACACCCTTTTCACTAGCTGCCTACAAACAAAATTTCTGTGCCGATATATAGACTTTTTAAAGGGATGGGAAACTGCTGTAGCTATTGGGAAAATGATAAGTAGTCTGTTGATAGTATCGTTTTCTGTTTTTTACTTCAGTCGGGCCTACTCTAATACTTCTGCCTTTCAAATTCGAACGATTTCGATTTTTGTTATAATGCTGGCTTCCTCAGAAGGATTCATGCAACAATCATTTTTGAATGTTACCCGACGTCCAGAGCTTGAGCGATGGTGGCTGGTGTCTTTGGTGAGCCAGCTCGCTGCGATACTCGGAGGGGTTTTTGGCTTTGGTCTTATATTTGTCTTGACGCCTCCATATGTCGTTTATTGGGTGCTTCTGGGAGTGCCTCTAGTGAATTTAACATCAACTATTGCATACAGTGTATGTATGGGACTTTTCCTCAAAACGATTGTTCTGGATAAGTAAAATATTGGCAATATCATTTAAGCTTTCAAGTCAGCTCTGTTCCCATACAAGTCGGAAGCCAAATAGGATGTGGCGCGATTTTAACGGGCGCGTGTGTTGATAGGCGGCACGGCAGAACCCGGGTAGGTCGTCCCAGGAGCAGCCTTTCATGACGACGCGGAGTTGGCCGTCGCGATCGCTCATTGTAGATGTGTACTCAAACACATTCCCAGCCATATCTTCGATACCGTAAACGCTTCGACTTTGGGGAAATTGAGCGATCTCATTCGTCCCCCAAAGCTCGCTATTGGCTGCATTCATCGCGCCATCTTGCCACTCGTTGCCCCACGGAAAATAGCGCCCGTCCGTTCCCCGAGCTGCTTTTTCCCATTCCTCAGCAGTGGGTAAGCGATAAGAGGCTCCATCTTGCTGGCCTTTCCAGCGGGCGTAGGCGATCGCGTCATCCACCGACACCAAAACTACGGGATGGTTCTCAGTTCCAGGTGGGAACGTTTCATCTTTCCACAAGTAAGGCTTCACCGCCTCGTAAGGATGCACCAGAAACCCCTGCTCTTGATAATCCTCTGCTGAGATGAAAGGCGATCGATGGTCTGTTGCTCGCACGAATGCTCGGTAGTCGGCATTCGCGACCAAGGTGCGGCTCAAACAAAATCCGGGCAGAGATGAAGTCGATCGCGATCGCTCTCCTTCAAACCATTGCGCCGCTCGCAGTTGTTCTTCAGCGGACGGAACGTTCTCTGGCGCGGATGCAGCAAACTCGGCAGATAAGCGGTAGGCGTAGTCTCGTTCGGCGCGATCGCTTCCCGCCACAAACTCTCCAGCCGGAATCCATGCGAAGCGATCGTCTGCCTCGCAAGCGTCTTTCTTCGATGTAGGTGGCTGCGTGACAGCAGGATTTGAGCCGACCGCTCCTACCCCAATTGCCAGAGGAAGGAGTAAGGCGATCGCTGTGATGACTTTTGACATCTGTGATTACGTGGCAGACTGCACGACTGCTCGCCATCCTAGAAAGCAAATCTTAAAGAGAGCTGAATCTGGGTGCTGAGGTGGTTAGAAGCACGGTTTGTTTCGACAAAAACGCGCATAATCGCGGTAGAAATCAAGGCTTTACGTCCCGAATCCGGGATTGAAATGCGTATCGACAGCGAGTGAGAGCGAGCATGGTTGCGACACACGGGAATTCACAGCCTCATCGCGTTGTCATCGTGGGCGGCGGGTTTGGCGGATTGTATGCCGCACAAGAACTGGGGCGATCGCGCCATCACGTCACGTTGGTGGACAAGCGCAATTTTCATTTGTTCCAGCCGTTGCTCTACCAGGTGGCGACGGGGGGACTCTCGGCGGGAGATATCTCGTCTCCGCTGCGGGCGGTGTTGAATCAGCACAAAAGCGTGCATGTCTTGCTCGGAGAAATGATCGATATCGATCCCGATCGCAAGCGCGTCATCCTGGCCGATCGAGAGCTGGAATACGATACGGCGATCGTGGCGACGGGAACCCGACACCACTACTTCGGCAACGACCACTGGGAAGAGCGCGCCCCCAGCATGAAAACCATTGAGGATGCGTTAGAAGTGCGGCGGCGAATCTTTTCAGCCTTTGAAGCCGCCGAGAAAGAATCCGACCCGGCGAAGCGACAGGCATGGCTTACGTTCGTGGTTGTGGGTGCGGGGCCGACAGGGGTGGAGTTGGCGGGAGCTCTCGCCGAACTCGCACACGGCACCTTGGTCGAGGATTTTCGCAGCATCAACACTTCAGACGCGCGCATCGTCCTGCTCGAAGGAGCCGATCGCGTCTTGCCCCCCTACCCCCCTGAACTCTCGGCCAGCGCGATGCGATCGCTCGAAAACTTGGGCGTAGAAGTGCAAACGCAAACGTTTGTCACCGAGATCGAAACGGGAATTGTCAGGTTTCGCAGCGGCGATCTCGTCGGAGAATTCGCCTCGCACACGATTTTGTGGGCGGCTGGCGTAAAAGCGTCCAAAATCGGCCTCGCGATCGCCGAACGCACCGGAGCCGATCTCGACCGCGCCGGCCGCATTATGGTCGAACCCGATTTGAGCGTTCCCGGCTACCCCGACCTGTTCGCGATCGGGGATTTAGCTCACTACGCCCATCAAGACGAGGGCAAGCCCCTCCCTGGCGTCGCGCCTGTCGCGATGCAACAAGGTCAGTACGTCGCCCAACTGGTGTCGAGACGCTTGAGCGGACAATCCACGCCGCCATTTTGCTACGTCGATCAGGGCAGTTTAGCTGTCATCGGCCGCAATGCAGCGGTTGCAGATCTCGGCAAGCTGAAGCTGTCCGGATTGC
>JBCBTL010000489.1:0-2966 GCA_039818705.1 Cyanobacteria bacterium J06639_1 | reverse complement strand
ACATTTTGCTATTCTGTTTCCAGAACGCTTTAACTATTGAATACGCAACTGCTTACACAAAATTCAAAACACTCTCCAGTTCGAGCCATCTATCAAGACACTGAGAAAAATCCATTAGTTAGAGCTGAATCTGATGGCGTGTGGAATATTGTTCAGAACTCTTTTGCGGAAATATTGTACACACTTCACTTGTAATAAGGCGCTCTACCTGACCCAAACCGCTGCGCGCTTTTCAGTGAGTGAGTCCTCTCTCTAGCCTGTTGAATCGGCTTCATGGTTGCGTTAGCCGCCGTCGTTAGAATCGTGCAGGTTTGCTTGCTGTCATCGACTCCCTGCTAACGCAACCACAATCCCGCCATTGTGAAGATAGGGCGATCGCCTCCCCCCTCTGGCGAATGATGCCTTTTAGGCATGTATCGTAGGCACTAGTGCAGTCTGAGGCGCAAGACTCATCGAACGTATGTCTGAGATTGAGTATTCGTCAGGCTTTTCGACTCTATCGCCCGAGCTAGAGACGCTCTTGATGTCCGAGGCAAAGCCCTTGCTCCTCAATCCAGAGGGCGCGAGCGACGCTGCGATCGTTTGTCTGCACGGATATTCGGGCACGCCCTACGAAGTCCAGCCTGTTGCCCAGGCGATCGCCGAGTGCGGCATGACGGCGATCGTACCGTTACTCCCCAGACACGGCTATCGAGAGCGCAAGGAACAGGAGCTGCAGTTCGCGCTCGTCACCAAAAGCGGACTGCTCGGGGCGGCTCGCCAAGAGATCGATCGCGCGCGACACCAGTATCGTTACGTCGGCGCGTTTGGATTTTCGATGGGCGGGGCGCTCGCCTTGAGTATGGCCGCAGAAGGACGACTCGATGCATGTGTCGTGACTGCCCCGGCCTTAGACTTGCCCCGCCAAGCGAACATCTTGATTCCTTTGTTGAGCTGGGCCAGTTTTACGTTGGAAGCTCCTTTGGAGGAGCCTTTCCACGTGCCGAAGTACGAATTTCATCATTCGCGGGCATTGAGAACCCTCTGGCAGGTTGCTCGACATGCAAGGCAGGGCTTGCGACACATCCGATGTCCCGTTCTGGGGATGCATTCACGCACCGATCCCGTTATTCCTCCTGTGGTGTTGGGGTTAATGCAACAAAGCATTCCAAGGGCGATCGAAACGGCTTGGTTCGATGACTCGGGACATTCCATGCAGTTGGATGTCAGCGGTGGAGCCGTTGCGCAACGAGCCTCTCAGTTTTTTCTAGATCGCCTGTCTACAGAGCTGTCTGAATACTGAAACTTCTCATTTATCTCAATTGTGACGGGGAGAGGCGCGATCGCCCTCTTCACGAGTTCCTCAAACGGATTTTTTACGATTTGCCATGAAGGCCGGAGGAGTTGTTGGCGACTTCGCACTGCCGGAATGACGTTCGGGCTGGATAGGGTTTGGCTGCAAATCCCCAGCCATTGAGGGGAAGCATGTTTCAAAACATATTGGTTGCACTCGATCGCTCGGCTGCCAGCACGCGGGTATTCGACGAAGCGCTGCATCTGGCGACGAAGACCGGAGCGGATTTGATGTTGTTGCACGTTCTTTCTACCGATGACGACGGCAGCCCCGACGTGCTGACGTTTCCGCCCATGCACTACTATTCGTCGCTGATGGGAACGTCGCTAGAGAAGTTCCGGCAGCAGTGGGAAGCCGTGGAAGCGGACGGGATCGAGTTCCTGAAAATGTTGACGGATGAAGCAACGGCGGCGGGCGTGCAAACTGAATTCACGCAGCACGCGGGCAGTCCTGGCAGAGTGATTTGCGAGGTGGCCGATCGCTGGGATGCTGACCTGATCGTGATGGGTCGGCGCGGCTTGGCGGGGGTGCGCGAGGCGTTGGTGGGCAGTTCTAGCAACTACGTCATGCATCGGGCAGGCTGTTCGGTGTTGTTGGTGCAGCCATTGGATGAGGTGGGAGCCATTTCTCAAGTCGAAACTCGAGAAATGGCAGCTAAGTCCTAACGATGCCGGATAGAGAGAATCGGTCGTCGATCCTCTCCTTCTCTGTCAGCGTGGATGGATCGCGATCGCTCTATTCCTACGAGGTGAATCCTACGAGACGAACCCATGACGTTTTCTCCTCCGATTGCCCAAAAGCAGCCTGCCGCCGCGACCCACCCCAGCGGCGACAAGCGCTTTCAACTGCTGCAGGCCACGATGAAGCGTCATCAATATCGGCAGGACGCGCCGATCGAGGTGTTGCATCAGGCGCAGGAGCTGTTCGGGTATCTGGAAGAGGATTTACTGCTGTACATCGCTCGCAGTCTGAAGCTGCCTCCCAGTCAGGTGTACGGGGTGGCGACGTTCTATCACTTCTTCTCGCTGAAGCGGAAGGGGGCGCATACCTGCGTGGTGTGTATGGGAACGGCTTGCTACGTCAAAGGGGCGACGGCATTGCTGGCGGCGATGGAGCAGCGATCGCAGATTCGCGCGGGGGAAACCACGGCGGACGGTCAGCTTTCGCTGGTGACGGCGCGGTGTTTGGGGGCGTGTGGGGTGGCCCCGGCAGTGGTGGTGGATGGCGTGGTGGAGGGACATCAGACCCCTGAAACGGTGTTGCAGCGCGTGGAGGCTCGTCTCGATGGATCTGTCTGAACTGGAAGTCATTGCCCAACGCGATCGCCAGCATCATCGCAAAACGGCGATTCGCTGCTGCACGGTGGGGGGATGCGCCTCGGCCAATGCAGCGGCGGTGAAGGAGCGGCTGGAAGAGGCAGTCACAGAAGCGGGCTTGGGTAGCAGCGTGGAAGTGTGCGGCGTGGGCTGCATGGGGTTGTGCAGTCGGGGGTCGTTGGTGCAGGTGCAGCCGCAGGGGACGCTGTACGATCGCGTCGAACCCGAGCGGGCGGCGGCGATCGTGAATGGATTGCAAGATCCGAGCGCGACCTTGGCGGTGGAACCGTCGCCATATCAGCCGAAGGCACATCCAT
>JBCBTL010000488.1:0-2975 GCA_039818705.1 Cyanobacteria bacterium J06639_1 | reverse complement strand
CGGCTGACCGCGACGTAGAAGCTTTCCTTGTTCGTAGTACGGTCGGCCGAGTCAAGCGCGAGCTGAAGATCTACGCGGCAGACCTCGACCAGTTGGCGACTTTGGCCGAGCGCAGTCGCGCCAATCAGAATCCCGTCGAGCTGTTGCGACAGCACGCAAACCGAGAGTGGACGGCTGAAGTAGGGAGGGAGATCGAACCAACAGCCAAACCGATGCCAACCGATTGCGATCGCTCCCCGACCTCAACGGACAGACCCAAACCCCCCTCGAAACCACTCTGGAAACAGCGCGTCCGAGATCGAGATGAAGGAAATCGCGCGGCTGACCTCACTCCCGTTCCCACCCTCAACCCGAGTCACTTCGAGGAACTGCATCGCGATAGCGCGATCGCGGCTGACCTGATCTCACTCAATTTCAAGAGCGTTCGCGGCGAAGAAACCTACCGACGAGTTTGCTACTCCGAGCAGTTGACAAGAGGGCGAGACGGAGCGTTGAGCGATCGCGTCCGCCAGCGATACGCCCACTTGACCGAAGGCGGCTGGTGGTGCAGCGGTCTCGATCCCCTCGATACTTGGAAGCCCATGCAGTGGGGCTGTTTCAAGCCCGACCGACCGCGCCTCTCTCCCGAAAAAGGTAAACCCATCAAATACGAGCATCCGGTCAAAACGCCGACGCGAGTATTCGCTCTCGACGTGCCCGAGCGCATCTGGGAGAAGGTGGCTCGCAGTTACGGGTTGATGATGCCTCGCGATCGCGGAAGTGGATTTTGGGCGTGGGTGCAGCGGGAGCGCGTGCCGATCGTGCTGGTGGAAGGGGCGAAGAAAGCGGCGAGTCTGCTGAGTGCTGGGTATGCGGCGATCGCCCTGCCGGGGATTTGGAACGGCAGACGCAAAGCGGCAAACGGAAAACCGGAGCGACTCATCCCCGAATTACAAACGTTCGTCAGTCAAGGGCGAGAAGTGCTGTTCTGCTTCGACCGCGACGAGAAACCGACAACTCGCAAAAACGTGCAGGATGCCACCTGGAAAACGGGACGACTATTCCAGCAACAGGGGTGTCGAGTCGGAATTATCGAGCTGCCGGGGCCGGAGAAGGGGATTGACGATTTCATTGTGGCTCGGGGAGCGTCCGCATTTGAGGCCGTCTATGCCGAGGTGATGCCTTACCGGGAGTGGAATGAGCAACGGCTGCGCGATCGCCCTCAGTTGCTGGCTGAGATCGAGGCTGGCGAATGGCAAAAGGACATTGCGTTCGAGCAGCCGCCAACCCAAAACGAAACCCTGTGGCCGCAAGTGCGACGGGAGTTGGTCGAGCAGCAAAAACTGCCTCCTACTATCGTCGATCGCCTGCACGATACTGCTCAGCTTCATGCCAGCGGTTCTCGAATTCCCCAAGCCATCTTTGTCCGACGTGACTTTACTGGAGAGATCGTTGGAGCTAGTAAGGTGAGTCTCGACGATCGCGTGCTGCACTCATCTCTGAACGCGAGGCAAGATGCGGGTTGGTTCTTTTTCTCGATGGGGGCAGGGCAGAGTATCGATCGCGTGGTCGTGGCCTCATCGCCGACGGACGCGATCGCGCTGGCAGCGATGGCACGGACGGACGTGAAAACGCTGTACGTGGCAGTCGAGCATCCGACTCAGATCCCGACCCAACTACTCCGGGGGGCGATCACGAAACAGAAACCAGTCTTCGTCGCTCGCGGTAAAGGGGCGGGGAGCGATCGCGTCGTGTCTGCCGTCGTGAGAGCCTTCCCTGAAGTGACGCGCATTCGAGTGCCGCAACTGAACGAGCGCCAAGCTCGGGTGGGATATCGTCGCGCGCTAGAAGCTGCTACTGCCAAGACATCGCGATCGCGCCGCCGATAATGCCCTGAATGCAGAAGACAAAGAAGAGAACCTAGATGCTTTTCCAAACGCTCGGCGACGAGACCAGCACGTTCTGGCTCCTGAAAAAATCGTCCTCGGAATATTTGGGACGTGAGTTCGGGCGAAGCATGCACAGCACTCCTGAAGAAGTGCCATTGGTACCGTGGCAAGATGCGTTGAAAGATACAAACACACTGCAAGCCCGACGCCAAGCATTCAGTTGCTTTAGATTGGGCAACCGAACTTACTGAAGCGAAAAGTTAATGGGGATATTGACCCAAGAGGCGATCGCCTCTTCACCTCGGCGTGCCGGGCTGAACTGCCACTGCTCGACAGCATCGGCAGCAGCTTCATCGAGGCTGGGATAGCCACTAGAATTCGAGACTTCCACCTGAATGACCTGCCCGGTCTCGTCCACACGCGCGCGCAAGGTAACGCGACCCTCCTGATTGCGCCGTCGAGCTAGCGAAGGGTATTCAGGCTGTCTTTGACGACCCGGAATCGGTCGTGCAAGCTCGGTTGGTCCTGAAATGGCAGCCTGTGGCTCGGGGGCTGGGGGCGCTGGAGCGATCGCCTCTAAGGGTTCTGCGGGTGGGGCAGGAGCGATTGCTGGCGCTGGGGGAGTCGGCACTGCGGCGAGCGGCGGGGGCGGACGGAGGGTGGGAGCTGGCTCGGGCGCTGGGGGAGGCTCGGGGGCAACGGCTTCCGACTCGGGTTCGACCACTGGCGATCGCGAGGGCAACTCCAGCAAGTCTGGAGGTTCGTCCGTCCGAAATGAGTCCAAAAGGGGATCCAACTGTGCCGGAGGAGGCTCGGGGGCAGGTGCTGGAGGAGGCTCGGGGGCTTCTGCTACATCTGCAACGGGCGGAGGAGCGACTGGAGGTATGTCCAACATCTCGCGAGGTGTATCTGTCCGAAATGACGGCAGCAGCGGCTCTAGCTGAGGTATGGGAGAAGGCGTGGGAACGGCAGGAGGCGGTGTCTCCAATGCCACGGGGGCTTCCGCCAGCGTTGGAGGCTCTGGTGCTGGGGGAGGCTCTGGCGCTGGGGGAGGCTCTGGCGCTGGAGGAGGAGGCTCGACAGGCGGCGGTTCAGCCGGAGCAGGTG
>JBCBTL010000487.1:0-2982 GCA_039818705.1 Cyanobacteria bacterium J06639_1 | reverse complement strand
CGCCAACCATCTTGCTGCAAGCGCTTCACCGTTCTCAGATAGCTTCGGCCAGACAGAGTGGTTGGCGCGTAGAGCTTATCTATTTGGCTTTGCCCAGCATCGAAATGTCAAAATTACGAGTAGCGGAGCGGGTGGCACACGGAGGTCACAACATACCCCAAGCCGCTATCGAACGCCGATTTGCTCGCAGCTTGCGCAATCTTCTGGACGAATTTAGCTATGTTTGCGATTGCACTCAATGTTATGTGAATGATAGCGATCCTCCGCGATTGGTTTTTACTCAAGCAGGTCAGCACCGCACCATCATTGATGCAACGCTATTTGACCAACTCAATTCATAGGGCGGAATCATGACAGACCTTCCCTCCGACATTCAGAAAACTTTCGACTGCTTAAAACAGGTTGCGAAGGAAACGTTGGAACGAAAGCGGCGATTAGGACATTACGCAGTGATTTGGCAGGACGGTCGGCCTGTAGCGATTGGCGATGACGCACCCGAAGATCTGAAGCTATCGCCGCCCTCTCAAGACGCACAAAACACCTAAGGCGCGATGGAAAACCCGCGTCGGTGCGCGCGTCGCTCGACTGAAATGACTTCAAACCGAACGGAATCTTCTCGATCGCCTTGTCGCACCGTTAAATCCCAGATTCCGGGCTGCAATGGCCACTCTGCGCGATCGCCACTGCCTTCGGATAAGAGGCGATCGCCCAACCACCACGATACGGGTGCTCCACTCGGATTGGACACCTGAAACTGGATGGTTTTGACTGCTCCCCCAGTCGGCATTTCTAGCAAAAACACGTCTTCATCTTCGGGAAACAGGATGGAAAGGCGATCGCTCGCGAGAGGCGATCGCGGACGGTCGGCCAGCCACTCGCCGTATTGAGGAGATAGCTCGAAAGCAGGAGGGGCAGCGGCGAGGCGATCGTGTTCGGCAGCATCTTCCGGGAATAGGTATTCGCGCGCGATCGCGGGGCAATCCTCGTTGGGAGGCAAGCCCGTGAGCGCGCAGATGGAGCGTTGTTCGAGCGTTTGCGGTGATGGGAGCGGAGCGGGCAGGCGATCGCGATGCAAGTGCAGCATGATGCGATTCCAGAGAGGGGCGGCTCCCCGAGATCCAGACACTTGCTGCATGGGAGAGCCGTCGAAATTTCCCACCCACGTCGCCACGACGTACTCGGACGAAAAGCCCACCGTCCAAGCATCGCGGTACCCCGAGGACGTTCCGGTTTTCACTGCCGCCGGAAACGGCAGTGATAGAGCCGAGTCGATGCCGAAAGACTTGGCGCGAGCAAAGCGATCGCTCAACATATCCGCCACCAACGCCCACGTTTCTGAAGAGCCGATCGCGTTCTCTCCTTTTGCCGGGCGATCGTCGAGTAAAGCAACGGGGGCGATCGCATCTCCCTGGCGTGCCATCGTGCCGTACGCGGTAGCCAACTCCCACAGGCTGACCTCGCCGCTGCCCAAGGCCAGTCCTAAACCGTAGTGGTCGGGATCGCGATCGAGGTGGGTGAAGCCGAGCGATCGCAATCGCGTCAGGAACTCGGGCACGCCGACGCGCTCCTGGACTTTCACGGCGGGCACGTTGAGGGAGTTGGCTAAAGCGGCGCGCACCCGCACTGGCCCCTGATAGGTTTCGGAGTAATCTACAGGACTGTAGACCCGCGCGCCAGGGATGGCATAGCGAACGGGCACGTCCGCCAAGATGTCGTGGGGGCGAATGGCGCGGCGTTCGAGCGCCAGCCCGTACAAGAAGGGCTTGAGAGTAGAACCGGGCTGGCGGAGTGCCCGAACGCCATCGTTTCGCGCCTCGCGATCGCCTCCAAAATAATCCGGCGACCCGACGTAAGCCAACACCTCGCCCGACTCGCGATCGAGGACGAGGGCAGCGGCATGGTTTACGTCCCGATCCTCTAGCGATCGCACTACTGCTTGAGTTTGGGCTTCCACGAACTGCTGCAACGAAATATCCACCGTAGTTTGGATAACGGCAGGGCGATCGTCTGGAAGCTGTTCGGCCACCCAGAACAAAAAATGAGGTGCTGCGTCGATACCTTGGTTGCGATCTTGCAGGGATGGCGTTTCAGCGTAGGCGCGATCGCGTTGCGCCTGGGAAATAAATCCTTCGGCCACCATGCGATCGAGCACGTATGCCTGTCGCTGCTTGAGACCTGCCCAGTTCGTGTAGGGGTCGAGGCGCGTCGGATTGTTGGGAAGTGCTGCCAGCAAACTCGCCCGCGTCACGTCCAGTTCGCTCGCGGGCATGCCGAAGTACAGCCTCGCGGCGGCTTCCACGCCGTAGATGTTGCCGCCCATCGGCAGACGGTTGACGTAGGCGTACAAAATTTCATCGCGAGACATGCCCGCCGCCAAGCGCCACGACTGCCAGACCTGCGTCAGCTTCGATCGCGCCGTGCGAGGTTGAGGGTCGAGCATGGAGGCGAGCTGCATTGTGATGGTCGAAGCCCCACTGACGATGCGCCCGTGCCGCGCCCACTGATACGAAGCCCGCGCAATCGCCCCTAAATCCAGCGCCCCATGCACGTAAAACCCGCTGTCTTCGGCGGCGAGGATGGCCTGTTTGAAAGACTCCGATACGTCGTTGAGTTCCACCACCGCCGTGCGATCGCGATCGCGGCTCAACAGCGTGCCCAAATACACCCCGTGGCGATCGCGAAACGTGACGGCGCGATCGTCTTGCACCAAATCGGCAGCGCGAATGGGGATCGCGTAGGGAATGAAGCGAATGGGGAGAGCGATTGCTACGAGGGCGATCGCGAGGCGCGTCAGTGGGTTGCGACTCCAGTGGCGGGCGATCGCACCCCAGCGATATCGGTTCAATCTTGGCAACGCTCTAACCAGAAACCCGCTTCGGCACCACTCTAGCGTTCGGAAATGGTGACGAATGACGAACGAGAGGTGACGTTCGACTCAAGCACGTCACGCGAAAAGATAATGTTTCTAGTTGAACCTCGAAC
>JBCBTL010000486.1:0-2983 GCA_039818705.1 Cyanobacteria bacterium J06639_1 | reverse complement strand
GTCTGGCGGGAACACGGGAAAGATGTTGCCATTGCGCATCATGGCGGCAAAGTAGGCTTCAATTTCGGGGCGCTGGTGCGTCCAACCGTTTCGTCCCTGTTCGAGTGCGCCCGCTGTAAATAAGGTGACCGTCGAGGGCGTGGGGCGACGCAGCTCGGCCATCGCTTGGGTGACGGTTTGCCAAATGGGGAGACCGTTGAGGGCAAACGAGTCGTACGAACACCAGAGGCTGCGACCGCCCATCAGCGCGATGCAGGATTTGAAGCGCTATTCGGAGGAGATGCTCTGCTCGGCGTGACCGGAGGAGCGAGCGGCATGTTGGAGCCGCTCATGCTGCGCAGCGCGATCGCCCGCGACACCTTCGCCTGGAAGCGCGGCGAGACGGCCTCCAGTGCGAGTCAAATCATGGATTTCAACGGGTTATCGGCTGCTAATTTGGCTAAACGCGCGCAGGAGTTGGTGGGGTAGAGGCATTACGCGTTGTCGGGCGACTCGCGTCTTTCGCGATCGCCAGATGCCTACCTGCATCCCCACACCCTGGCGGTGTAGGGTTCGCCTGAAGCTTGAATACCCCCGACGAACAGGTTGATCTGGTAGGGTTGCTCGCTGATGCGAACGTTGCCGGTCAGAACGATCGGTTCGCCATTTTCAAGCAGGACGGATTTGCGATCGAAGACTTTGTCGGCGGTGTTGTCGTTGTATTTCAGGAACATTTTGAGGGAGTACTCGCCAGAGTCTCCGGGATCGATCTCGGCCTCGAACCGCGAGAAGGTTTCGCCGCGCGGCACGACAAAATCAGTGTTCCAGTTGTGTTTGCTGAATATCGTTCCCGGAGGCGACACGGACTTGTTCACTTCGGTGCCGCTGCCGCCGACCACTCGTAACGGCACGCAGCTTTGGGCGCGCGCTGGCCATGCCATTGTCAGCACTATCAGACCGATCGCCGCACTCGGCAGCACGTTACGCAGTTTCATGACTAACCTCCTTCAGTGAGTGCGCGATCACCGCTCGACCCTACGCGATCGCGCGCATCGCAACCGTTCTGTTGCCCTAAACCTTTCAGCTCCTCAGACCCAAGACGGCATCAGCCCCCGCCACCCCGACCGCACCATCGATCGTTGGGGATGCGACCGACAGGTCTTCTCTGCTTCCATTATCTCTGACGCTCCTTTCACCGATACACTCTTGGCATGGAGCTGCGTCGCGTGGATGACTCTCAGGCGATCGCAGCGATAGTGAGATGAGGAATCGGTGGTGACTTTATCTTTCGATGCCGCAGCCACCCAGAAGCGGGTCGATCGCTTTTGGTCGCTCGGAGCCAGCTTCGGCATGGAGCGCAACGCCTATCACAACTACCTCAACGAAATCGTTAGCGATCGCTACGCCCTCGTGAACGGCCTCCAAATTTTGCGGGACGAATTGCAGTTTGCCGCCGATTGCTCCACAGACATGAAAGCTTGCGGCGCAGATATGAGCTTGCCTAGCGTCGTGACCACCCTGGCGTATACGAACTGCGGCGATCGCATTCACCAAGGCGAGGCCACCAAACGCTATCGCGATGTCGTTGCCTCTCGCTTTGCCACTTTGTCTGAAATTGGGGAGCTGAAGCTAGAGGCCTTTTTCCCGGCTGGCGGCGGCACGGATAACGGCGCGACACTGGCACACGTGACCGTGGCGCACGAGCTGGACGAACATCTGAAAGAACGAGTCTACGCTGGGAATCCGCAATCGATTTCGCTAGTGGCGATCGACCTCAAAACCCACGTCGGGCGCTTGCGAGATGGGGACAAGCACATCTACGGCGTCACCCGCGAGTCTCCCTGGCGCGAACCGAGAGCTGCTTGCGGAGCGATCGTGGGGGCGCTGACGAACTACCACCCGCAAAACCTCATTCACCGCCGCATTCGCGACGACCTAGCCGAGCAAAATTTTCAGTACCTCTCCAGCCATCGCATTCTGACTGATGAAGGCGTGGATATCACGATGGCTGTGGCGGCGGCGATCGTAGCCATTCGGGGGGTGCGGAATACAGCGATCGCCCTCGCCCAAGAAATTGACGAGCGGGGGGTAGCTCATCTAACAGCCAGCACCACCGTCAACCGACCTTCGCGCGACGACTTAGTGATTTATCTCGCCCGCGCCACCGTATTTAATGGCACGATTCGCATTCAAAGTTTGGGCACCAAAGCCGAACTCTACGGCGGCGAACTGGTGCAATATGCCAAAGAACAGCGCTTGCAACTGCGCTACGACGACTGGGACTGCACCAACGTCCCCATTGAAGAAATGCACTACAAAGTTCGGTCGTCGGGTCTGTAATGCTCGGCCTTACGCCACCCGCAAAATCCAGAGTGCCATACTCGAAGGGTAGAGACGACGGCAGCAGCTCGTGGTTGTTTCTCTCGCGATCGCCGCTAGTTTGTGGACGGGACAGTACGGTCTGAACTCTGTCCGCGTGCCCCGAGATTTTGCCCCCATCAGCCGGGTCGAGATGGCGGCCAACCCAGGGTTAGCAAACGCGATCGCGCGCGCACCCGCATACCGAAGCATTCCCCGACAACGGCCAGAAGGCGATCGCGGCGCACCTCTCCCAGTGCGGGATGCGGCATTTGCGAGCAAAGTTGACATCAGAAGCGTCTCGGCCAAGGTAAGCGAGACCCGTCGCGTCCGCACGGGAGTTCGCGGGGTTATCGTGTCTTCGCCTCATCCGAGACGCATCCGGTCGGGCAACAGGCTCGTCGTGCTGCGAGGTCGCGAAGTGTTTGAGAATGAAAATTCTGATTCCAGAAGTGCGCTTAAGTGCTGATGTGAGATGCCGTAAGTGGATTTGATCAGAATATCATTGGTCAGCTCATAACTTAACCTTAGTTGAGGGTCTAATGCTACTTCATTTAGTGTTTCATAGCTGCTTGCTCTCAGCCCCAACCCCAGGTGCCAACCACTTTTTGTTTTTCCCTCGTAATTGGTGAAAAGTGAATGAACG
>JBCBTL010000485.1:0-2989 GCA_039818705.1 Cyanobacteria bacterium J06639_1 | reverse complement strand
ACTCATGGTTTCGTACTCGGTGCTGAGGATGAGGGCATCTTCCTCATCCATCTCGTAGCGACCGACGACGGGCATCAGCTCGGCATAGCCTTTCTCGCGCAACAGGCGACCGCTGCGCGGGTTGTCTTCATCTGGGACGAGTACCATCACCGTGCTGTCGCGGTGGGATTCTTTGTCGGCGTGATCCCAAGCCATCACGCCGTGCCAGCTAATGGCAGATCCTCCCGCCGCCAAACTCGGATCGATCTCGTGCATTTCGCACAGAGAAACTACGCGATCGCTTTCGGGTTCGAGGGTTTCTACCGTAATGCTGAGCTGGCCGACTTCCGAGCGCCGAAAGGCCAAGTGATGGGTGGTGCGCTGCGATCGCCACTGTCCGGCGCTCATTCGGAAAAACTCCATCGCATCAGCCGCACGGGGTTTCATGAGTCAGTCTCTCTTCGCGAAATGTTAAGGAAGCTTGCTGTTCTCATCATAGGCGCGGCAAGCAGGGGCGATCGCCTCCCGCACGGCCAATTCGCCCTGAGAACAGGCGTTCGAGCGATCGCGTAGTGCCGTTTGATACAGACGAGAGGGATTGTTCCACTTATAAATGTAAACATTGATTGCATTGATGAGGAATGGCTTGACAGTGTGGGCAAGCTAATATCCACAGGGTAAGCTTGGCTCAAGTGAGTTCACATCCTTATCGGGCAGTCGCCCTTTGAGTCGGTAGAGTCTACCTTTGCAGTTGCGATTTGCGTTGTTTGTGGTGTGTTGAGTTCGGCTGCGGTCGGGCTTCGACACGGTATTCCGGGAGGAAATCGCCATGTTACCGATGAGTCTGACTATGGAGCAGCAGTTCAAGCTGCACGTGCTGGATCGGCAAGTGAAAGAGTTAAGCCGAGAAGAGGCGCAAGATTATTTATTAGAAGTGATGCGCCAAATGATGATCAAAGACAATGTCGTCAAGCATCTACTCAAAGGCAAATAGCGCTGAGCGATCGCGCTGTGGGTAAAGCCCCTGAAACCGCGATCGCGCCGACTATTGAGAAGCGCTGCCGTGATGTCTGGAGCGAGCCGCCCGTAGTAGGGTGAACGAGATCTTCACGTCCGAGCGCGGTGGCTACTTCATATACGCGTCTGATTCCCTACGTTCGCCCTCATCGCCGCACGCTGACGCTGGCGTTTCTGTGTACGCTCGGGTTCGTCGCGTCGATGCCGATGTTGGCCTACGCGATCGAGCGCATGGCGCATTTCGTTGGCTCGGGGGATTTGGCGGGCATTAGCTGGCTGTCGGGGATTGCTCTGGTCGGATTTGTCGGGCGCGGAGCCTGTCAGTACGGCCAGGATGCGCTGATGGCGAAGGCCAGTTTGCGGGTGGTGCTGTCGTTGCGCCAGCACGTGTTTCGCCACCTGCAAACGCTGGATCTCGACTATTTCGCGCGCAGCCGGACGGGGGATTTGTCCTATCGCCTGACCGAAGATCTCGATCGCGTTGGCGAAGTGGTTCACAAGTTCTTTCACCAGACTGTGCCTGACGTACTGGTACTGGTGGCGGTGCTGAGCTACATGCTCTATCTGAACGTATCGCTGACGTTGGCGACGTTGGCGATCGCTCCCCTAGTTGGTCTGGCGATCGGCTGGTTTGGCGAGCGTTTGCTAACCAGTTCGCGCCGCAGCCAAGATCGCATTGCCGATTTAGCCGCGCAGCTCACCGAATCTTTGAGCGGGATTCAGACGGTGAAGGCATTTGCGGCGGAGGAGTATGAAAGCGATCGCTTCAATCGGTTCGCGCGGCTTAACTTTCAGGCGCGCTTCCAGTCCGAACACGTGAAATCGGTTCAATATCCGGTGGTGGGATTTTTGTACGCCCTCAGCGTGATTGCCGTGTTTTGGCTGGGGGGCTGGCAAATCCGCGCGGGCAATCTATCGGGTAGCGAGTTCGTCGGGTTTCTGGCGGGGGTGGCGTTGCTGATCGACCCGATCGTGCAGCTTACCGATAACGTCAATCACATTCGCCAAACCCAAGCGTCCCTCGATCGCGTGTTCGAGCTGTTGGATGAAACCCCTCGGGTGCGATCGCTTCCCACGGCCAAACCCCTCCCAGATATTCGCGGCAAAGTGCAGTTCGATCGCGTGTCGTTTGCCTATCCGTCGGGGGCGATCGCGCTTCAGCACGTCGATTTGCAAGTGCAGCCGGGGGAGGCGATCGCCTTAGTCGGCGCGTCGGGGGCAGGAAAGTCCACGCTAGTCAAACTTCTCCCCCGCTTCTACGACCCTCAAGACGGGCGCATCCTCATCGACGGCATCGACATTCAAGCCGTAACGCTCCCCAGCCTGCGCCGCCAAATCGGGATCGTGCCCCAAGAAACCGTCTTATTCTCTGGCACGATCGCCCAAAACATTGCCTACGGACGCGCGGATTTCGAGCTGGCAGAGGTCGAACGGGCGGCGAAAATTGCCAACGCTCACGAGTTCGTCAGCCGTTTGCCCGAGGGCTATCTTTCGGTGGTGGGAGAGCGGGGCGTGAATTTGTCGGGGGGGCAACGGCAGCGGATCGCGATCGCCAGGGCTGTCATGCTCGACCCGAAAATTCTGATTTTGGACGAAGCGACTTCGGCTCTCGATGCTGAGTCAGAAGCATTGGTGCAAGAAGCGTTAGAGCGTCTCATGCAGGGGCGGACGGCGATCGCGATCGCCCATCGCCTTGCCACGGTGCGCAACGTCGATCGCATTGTGGTGCTGGAGAAGGGGGCGATCGTGGAGGTGGGCAGTCACGAGGAATTACTCGCGCGGGGCGGTCGGTATGCCGACTATCACGCACAGCAGTTTTCTCGCTGGTAGATCCCCAGTAGTCATGATGGTTTTGTGAGGGTGTGACCGAAGCAATCCGTCTCTTCCATGCCGGACTGCTCCACCTGCCAATCTCAGCACACGGTCAAAAACGGCCGTATCCACAACTGCAAACAACGTTTCCCGTGCAAGCAGTGCTCTCGCCAATTCGTCA
>JBCBTL010000484.1:0-3003 GCA_039818705.1 Cyanobacteria bacterium J06639_1 | reverse complement strand
CGCCTTGAAATAGAGCTTCGACGCGACTGTTCGCAATGGAACTAGACGCAGATGTACCTCCATCTGGCGTCACATCTGCGGTTGTGGTCTCGGTGGTACCCGCCCCCAATCCAGCCGCGATCGCCACTCCCATCACCCAACGTGCGGGCAAGGCCGTTCGGCTCATCATCACTCCTCTGACACCCCAAACCGTGTTGAGTATGAGACCCCTGTAAGGAGTGGCGATCGCGTTCAAATACTTCTCAGAGCCACGATCGGATCGAGGCGAGCGGCTTGGCGGGCGGGGAAAATGCCGAAAAAGAGGCCGATGCTGCCCGAAATGACGACCGTCGCGGCCACTGCTGCCATCGAAAGACCCGGTTGAAACGGTGTTGCCAGTCCGATCGCGATCGCGCCCCCCACGCCGATGCCCGAACCGACCACGCCGCCGATGGCAGACAAAATCACTGCTTCGATTGCGAATTGCAGTAAGATATCTTGTCGCGAGGCTCCGATCGCTTTGCGCAAACCGATTTCCTGCGTGCGTTCTTGCACCGACACCAGCATGATGTTCATGATGCCGATGCCTCCCACGAGCAGAGAAATTCCGGCGATCGCCGCCAAAAGCAAAGTCAGAGCCGTCGTAATTGTCCCGGTGAATTCGAGCAGGTCGTTTTGACTGGTGATATCGAAGTCATCTTCCCCGGTGATTTTGTGCCGCAGCCGCAATAAATTCGAGATTTGAAACTGGGCGGCACCGAGATTGTCGGCTCGATCCACCGAGACCGCGATATAGGTCAGTTCGAGGCCAAAGGGGGAGGTTTGCCCCACTAAGCGCTCGGACATGGTGGTGAGGGGAACGAGGACGGCATCGTCGTAGTTAAGTCCTAAGTTCGAGCCTTTTTCGTCCAAAACGCCGATGACATCGAAGCTGACGGTGTTGATGCGGATGCGCTCGCCCACGGGTTCGCGATCGCCTAACATGCGCTCCGCCAAGTCTTTGCCCAGAATGGCGACTTGGGTGCTGCGCCGAAAGTCGATATCGCTGAAAAATCGTCCGCGTCCCAGCTCGAACTGCCGCACCTTGGGAAACGAGGGAGTCGTACCGACCACGGTTGCGTTGGTGCTGCGATTGCCTCGGGTCATCAAACCCCGCGTGTTGTACTCCGGCGCAACCCCGCTAACTGAAGCAACCTGAGCCGCGATCGCCTCTGAGTCTGAGAGCACTAGCGTTTTAGGTACGTCAAACGTCGCCCGCTGGGTTTCCCGATTGCCCGGAACGACAAACAAGATATTCGGCCCCAACCCCTCAATTTCTTCCGCGACGAATTCTTGCGCGCCCTCCCCCAGACCCACCATCGCGATGACGGAGGCATTGCCGATCACGATGCCCAGCATGGTCAACCCGCTGCGCAGCTTGTTGGCCGCGAGGGTTTTGACTGCCATCGAAAAACTTTCGCCTAGATGCACGTCTCGAATCTCCTCCCAATCCGGTCTCTCAATGCGCAAAATGAGCTATCGATCGCGTCCGAAGGTCAAATTCTCCAAACTCTGACCGGGGGGCAGTTCCACGAATACGCGATCGCCCTCAGATACCCCTTCAAGTAGCTGCATCTTATCTCCCACCGCAGTGCCCAATGCGACAGGGGTGAAGCGCGGGCGATCGTTGTCTCCCGGCACCAGAACTCCGGTGTCGCCCCGCTGCGTCACGATCGCCACCGTTGGTACCACCAGTGCGTCTTGCAGGCGATCGCCGATAAACATGACATCTGCATTCATCCCCGATCGCAGCACGTCCAGTCCGGTCACCAGATCGACGCGCACCTGAAATGAGGTGACGTTCTGCTGCACGACGGCTTCTGGCGCGACTAGCTTCACCCGCCCCTGGAATACGCGCTCGGGAAAGGCATCCGCCTCTACTTCTACCGTCTGCCCTACCCGAATCTGGCCGATATCTACCTCAGGCACTTCCGCAAGCACCTCCAGCCCGCTCGCGATCGCCACGATCGCTGTAGACGTAGCCGATGCCGCTTCTGACGCTGAAGTAGTAGGGGTTACCACTGCGCCTTCGGTGGCAAACTTTTGGGAAATCAGCCCGGAGAACGGCGCGCGGATTTCGGTATCGTTTTGGCGTACCCGCACCACTTGGATGTTAGCGATCGCCTCCTGCACCCGCGCTTCCGCCTCAGCAATATCCTCAGCTCGACTGCCAGCTTCCAACAACGCTAAATTTTCTTCTGCCTGTCGCGTGTCCGCCTGAGTTTGAGCGAGATTGGCGCGGGCGCTTTCTTCTTCGTTTAATACCGCATCGAAACTATCGCGAGAGATCGCTCCCTCATCGACTAGTTCGCGATTGCGGCGGACTCGTTCTTCCGCCAGTTTTAACCGGGCTTCGGCTTGGCGGATGAGGGCGCGCGATCGCTCTACCCCCGAGCGCGCTTGGGCGATATCTTCGGCTCGATTGCCTGCCCGCAGTTTGTCTAGCCGTACTTCTTCTTGCGCTAGGCGAGCCTGCGCCTGCGCGAGTTCGGCGGCGATGGTGTTGCTTTCCATCCGCGCCACCAGTTGCCCGCGCTCGACGAAGTCTCCCTGTTCTACATAGAGTTCCGACAAAATCCCGGTGGTTTTGGGGCTGAGATTGACGGTTTGCACGGGCTGAATTTTACCGCTAGCGGTAATGCGCACCGCCAGAGACTGCATCTCGACGGGCACCGTTAGGGATTCCACGTCAACCTGTAATCTCGCTCGCTGACGCACGATCGCCGCAGATACGACCGCCCCCGTTACTCCTACAAGAGCGATCGCGATCGCCCACCGCCACGGATGACGTTTTTTGCCCATGTGAAAAGCTTGGTTCCTTCACGCTCGATCGTGCCTCGGGCGCAGACAGCAGTGGCCGCTTGAGAGCTGCGCGCTGGCGAGGGACTCTACCTCCTATTGTCTTCTAGATCGTTCGGGGCGAGCGTCTACAGTCATCCGTTATCAGTGCGGTATTGTTCCCCTTTCATTGCGTTTCCTTCACCT
>JBCBTL010000483.1:0-3016 GCA_039818705.1 Cyanobacteria bacterium J06639_1 | reverse complement strand
CAAACCCAGATATCGCCCAAAAAAGCAGGACTGAAGCCAACAAAACATCCATGACTGTTGCTTCGGAACGTACTTTCGGATACGTTTTTGACCGATTTATCGGGTTACAAAATTAACACGCATGGTAATGTTTTCCATTTACTTGACGACCCCATAAATCCCATGCAAAATTGCAACGTATAGCAATGCAAATGCCCGAGTTTTTGCGACCATCGGTGTTGTTGATTGACTGTGTTTGTAAGGATTGCCGCGATGAACGCATTTGTAAAAGTGTCTGCGCTCGCTTTGGGTACTACCCTGGCGACTACGGTTTTTCTCCCTTCTGCTGCTCGTGCTGCGACGATCGTGCAGAGTCTCCCATTCGCTTTTGACTTCGCGATCGACGGTTCGAGTACTTCGTATTCTTTCGGCGGTACTCTAGCTAGTCCCTTCGTCGTGTTCGACGAAGCGTCTCCGCTCGAACTAGAAGAAGTTATCCTAAGTGGCTCCATCGCCTATGATTTCGAGTTCACTTGTCCTCCCTCCCCATTTGGGGGATGCGCTCTAGGGCTCGATGGCTCTGTGGGGATTCCCGGCGTTGGTAGCGAGTCCTTCAGTACGGGAACTATCCCCGTTCCCTCTGGGACTGTGACAGACGAGAGTGTCTTGGCAATCTTGGGAGGCGACAACCCCTTCTCCGGGTCGATTTCCATCGCTCCCAACCCTCTACCTCTCGATTTATTTATTGGCCCCGCTGGCGAGCCTTTGTTCCCGTCCATTGCATTTGACGGGTCGCTTACGAGCACGCCTTCGATCTTTGGCTCGGCATCGGCTGTGGGTGAAATCGTTCTGACCTACGAAGCAGTGCCCGAACCTGCTACGGTGACTGGTTTGCTGGTTGCCGGGGGGCTGGGTGTTTTGGTGAAGCGTCGCAAATCAGCCGCTGCTGAAGGCGAGGATAGTTAGTTCAAGCGCAAATTCCCATCCACTTCAATCTAAACTCAAACCTCCTGGCCGAAGCCAGGAGGTTTTTTAGCGATCGCGCCCACAGGCTGAGCGAATGGTTCGGACGCAAGCAGGAAAACCCACTCGCACAGTCTACATTTTGCTAAAACTACTGCCGAATACACGCAAGCTTCCTCTCAAGACCGGCAATAAGCGAAATCATCCAAGAGTAAACACGTAAAAATTGAGGTGTTTCTAGCTTCTTTCGCCATATCTCCAGTAGATCATAGGCACTCTATGCTTTGGTTCAACACCATCTGGCGCAATACTTGACACGTACAGAGACACTGTGTGAACATCTTCAGTAGTTGTACGAGGGATGTCCGGCATTTCTCTAACGTTCATTTACCGAATTTCATAGGGTTTACCACAATGAAATCCATTTTGAAGGTATCTGCAGCGGTGCTGGGCTCCGCTACAGTCGTATCCTTGCTCGCTGCTCCTGCCCGAGCTGCGTCATTCACTCAGCTTGTTGATGCTGATGAGTTGTTTTTCACCACAGGGGCTCCCGGCCTCTTTCCTCCTGTTTTGGAGGATACGATTTCGCTCCCCGACGCGCCTCTCGTTCCTTTCGATACGAGCTTGGGAACTTTGAACTTCGTCATCCTAGAGGGTTTCGCCTCTGGCGGCTTCGACGGTGACTGCCTCGCCGAAAGCTGTTCTCCTGTGGTTTCGTTCGACCTGGAGATTCCGGCTCTCGGCATCAGTGAATCTGATGGTTTCGGCTTCTCCACCGGCCCCGATCCCGATTCGTTCTTCTTCCCGCCCATTCCTTTCGCGTTCGAGATCGCGCCCGATCCCATCCCCCTCAGTGAGTTCGAGGATTTATTCTTCGGCGGGCCATCCGTGATTCCCGCAGATTCTCTCGAACTGACCATTGGGCTCGATCCTGATGAACTAACCGGGTTCGCAGGACTCGAATACGAGCTGTTTTTGACCTACGACTTCACTCCCGTTCCCGAACCGGCGACGACCGCAGGATTGCTTGTAGCCGGTGGATTGGGCTTCTTGGCTAAGCGCAAGAAGAAAAGTGCTGATTCTATCGATCGCGAGAGCGTCAACTAGTCTTGTCTCACAAGAGAACATCTGCATCAAAGCCCTCCAATCTGGAGGGCTTTGTGTATGGAGCGCAAGGGCTTATGTCCTCGTCGGCATCAACTCGCGTCGTTTATGGCTGTTGTATTATCTCCAGCCACGTTGTCTCCAGCAGTCGCAAAATGCGCCACGCTCCCGATCGCGACGATCGCGGGAGGATTCAAATTCAGCGTTTCGTATCGCTCTCGCACCTCCGTTAGGGTTGTTAGCACCGTCGTTTGCTGCGGGGTCGTGCCCCATCGAATTACGGCGACAGGAGTCTCTGGCGATTTTCCGCCTGCGATCAGCTCGGACGCAATCGCCTGTAGGTGGTAGACCCCCATGTAAATGACGATCGTTTCGGCAGCCTTCGCGATCGCCCGCCAGTCCACCTTTGGCCTGTACTTATCCACCGCTTCGTGGCCCGTGACGAACAGGACGGACGAACTGCACTCGCGGTGGGTGACGGGAATGCCAGCGTAGGCAGGCACGGCAATTCCCGCAGTGACACCGGGTACGACCTCGGCATCAATACCGGCAGCTTTGAGGGCGCTCAGCTCTTCCGCACCGCGCCCGAATACGAAGGGATCGCCTCCTTTTAGCCGAACGACGACGGCGCGATCGCGGGCTTTATCGATGAGAAGCTGTGAGATTTCGGCTTGGGGGAGCGTGTGGCGATCTTTTTGCTTGCCAGCATAAATGCGCTCGGCTGCGTCCGGGACGAGGGCGACGATGTCGGGGTTTACGAGCGCGTCGTACACGACCACGTCGCAATGCTCTAGCAGGGTCTTGCCGCGCACGGTTAGCAGCCCCGGATCTCCAGGCCCTGCCCCGATTAGATAAACTTTGCCCATCGCGATCGCCCTCACGCTACGGTTGGCATTGCAGTCTCGCCGTGGGGGGGCCCCGGGGAGCAGGGGGGCCCCCCCGGGAAACCCCACGGGGGGGGGGGGGGAAA
>JBCBTL010000482.1:0-3018 GCA_039818705.1 Cyanobacteria bacterium J06639_1 | reverse complement strand
GCTACGCACCGATGCTCGCTGGCGGGGAGCCAAGATTTTCGTCAATCTCGTCGTTCCTACAGACGCGGCGGCGCAGGCGGCGCGCACGAACGTGACTGCTTTGGTAGAAGACATGCGCATCGGTGCCGAAACTCAGGTGCTCATTTCTAACGGCAGACCGTTCGAAACTCTATTGCACAAGATTTCGCGGCGCGCTGATTTGGTGTTTTTGGGGATGGCAAACCCCGATCGCTTCGAGAGCGATCGCGACTTCCGCGAATATTACGACAGTCTCCACGCCAAAACCGAAGGACTTCCCGCCACGGCATTCGTCCTCGCCGCTCCCGAATTCGCGTTTGCCGAAGTGTTGAAGGAGAGAGCTGTTTAAGCGGGCTTTCTTGCTCTACACTCGCCCGTTCAGTTCCAGCCCGATCCGCACTTCTATCACCGCTTTTTTGCCGAAATTTTTCTTTTCCTGCGCCAAAATCCGCAGACACGTTCCTGGCAAGCCGTCGTTTTGTTCGCTAAGCGCAGCGTCGAACCCAAACAGATCCAGCCTTTTCAGCCCCTGCTCGACTGCGATCGCGTCACGCGCCTGTTTCTCGACGACCTCCCTGACTACGCGCGGAGATCGCCAGGAATCAGTTTGGTCGAACTCATCGTCGCCGACCCCAGCACGGTTATCGAGAAAGCTCAAACCCTTCTGCGCCAATCAGAAACGACAGACTCATCGCGCTTGGCGAGCATGGAGATAATGGATTTGGTCGCCACGATTGTCGTGTACAAATTCCCGCAACTATCTCGGGAGGTCATTGAAGACATGTTGGGACTAGACGAACTCAAGCAAACGCGAGTCTACCGAGATGCCTTAGAAGAAGGCCGCCAAGAGGGTCGCCAAGAAGGCCGTCAAGAGGGTCGTCAAGAGGGTGAGTACAGGATGATTTTACGTCTGCTCTCGCGACGATTCGGCACAGTTCCGACCGAGATTGAAACTCGCATTCGAGGGCTGTCCCTTACCCAGTTAGAGGCACTGGGAGATGTGATTTTAGATGTCACTGATTTGGCGGCATTGGAAGACCGGCTGCCGCACTAAGACATGATTTTCACGACATTCAAGGCTCGTCATCGGTAGATCGGGACGAGCGATCGCCTTCAAGCTATCAACGGAAACTGCACGGTTACGGTCGTGCCCGCTTCTTGCGTGGAGGTGATGACCAATTCGCCGCCGTGACTTTCGATAATGCGCTGCACGATCGCCAGCCCCAACCCGTTGCCCGATGACTTCGTAGTGAAAAACGGCTTCGTGAGTTGAGGCAACACGTCAGGTGGAATCGGCTCGCCGCCGTTGTGGACTCGAACCACGATCCACTGGCTCGATACTCCCGGCTCGACGTGGCACGTAACGCGATCGCCCTCGGAAACCGCTTCGCAAGCGTTGTCCACCAAGTTGATGAACACCTGTTTGAGTTTGTCCGCATCGCCCAAAATTGACGCGCGGCTGAGGCGATCGACGAAGTGAATCTCGCGATTTAGAGCGGATGGCATGGTTCGCAAACCGGGCAGAATGTCCGCCAGCAATTCACACAGCTCGACCGGCTCGTGATTGAGATCGCGCGGTTTGGCGTAGAGCAGAATTTCATCGAGTAAGCGTCGCAAGCGATCGGCTTCGTCCAGCGCCAGATCGAGCCGCATATCAGCGCGATCGCTTAAGGACATTTGCCGCACGGAGGTCAGCCCCATAACCACGGTCGTTAAGGGATTGCGCACTTCGTGAACGACTGAAGCCGCCAGTTCGCCAATTTCAGCTAGTCGCTCCAACGCTCGCAGCTCGCCCCGCTGCGCCTGATGCCGGGCGGTGATGTCTTCGGCAATGCCCGCCATTCGGTACACGCGATCGTCGTCGTCGCGAATGGGAAAGGCGCGATCGCGAATCAGCCGAATCGCCCCGTCAGGTCGAATGATGCGATACTCCGCACTCCACTCCCGATCGCCGGACTGAGAAATTAGAGCTGAAACGCGATCGCGATCTTCCGGGTGAATGGCTTGCCGCCAGCACTGCGGATCGCGATGCCACTCTTCCGGCGATCGCCCCCATACCGTTTCAAAGGCCGGACTGATATAGACGGGAGTGCCTTCGTACCAGGGCTGGCGATCGCAGGCGTGCATCCAAAACACCTGATCGAGGTTCTCGACAATTTGGCGTAATTGTTCCTCGCTTTGACGGAGGCGATCGCTAGTTTGCTGCTGTTCGCGATAGAGCTGGAAGTTATCGAGAGCGGTCGCCGCACGCTCCGCAAACATCGCCGCCAGGTGAATTTCGGCATCTGAAAACTGGCGCGGGCGCTGCTGGAACGAACAAATCGTGCCGAGGATGCGACCCGATGGCGTTCGCAACGGCACTCCCAAATAAGCTTTATATCCTGCAGGGGCGGCTCCGTAGGCGGTGGTTACGGTGGCATCATCGACCACCAATGGCTCTCCGCTCGAAAACACCGTGGAAGTGAGCGTGCCGTGCAGGTCGAAGACGCGATCTCGATCGGCTCCCAAATCCACCGTGCTGGCTAAGATCCGCTCGCTCTGGCCGCTGCACAGCGTCACCACCGACCAATCCAGCCCCATCAACTCCCGCACACTCTGGGCGATTTGCTGCAAGTAATCTTCCAGCTCGCCCGTGCGATAACTCAGCGCCGCTAACATATCTAACGCTCGTTTTTCTAAACGCAGCTGAGGCAAGTCGGAGAGCACGATCGCAAAGTCCAATCAGAAAAATCCTAGATTGATTCTCCTGCAAAATCGGGCGATCGCTCGGAGTCCATCTCGCGGCCAGCAACGGTTGCCAATAGCTTCAATTGACCAGACCGCACACAGCCCGCGCAACGATCGCGGTCAGGTTTTAGGCCAGAAATAGAAAAAGAAGTCAAGAAATGTTGAATATTTATGCGATTCGCCCAGAGCAAAAGCCGCTTTGACAGGCTGAAAATCGCTTTGATAGTCTAGGTGGACTGCTTGCCGTCTCTCTTGGAACGCCTTCCTGTGGAC
>JBCBTL010000481.1:0-3029 GCA_039818705.1 Cyanobacteria bacterium J06639_1 | reverse complement strand
AGATGTTCAGCAAGTATTTGGGGGATGAAGACATGCGGTTGAAACAGCGATCGCGGGGGCACAGCGGCGGGCGCGGCAGTGCCAACACCTCGGAGCAGAATCGGACGCGCAAGCTGGTGGATGCAAATCAATTTCTGACGCAGCCGGAGGGGACGTGCGTGGTGGTGACGCCGGGGCTGGCGGACGGACGGCGAGCTAGCTTGCCCGTGCGGGTGAGCGTCAAGATTTCCGATCGCGAGCGGCATCGGGTGGAACGAGCCGCAATGTTATTCGAGCGCAGGTTGACTCGGACTCGGGCATCGAAGTCGTCGATGGGAGTGTCAGAAGCGGAGTTGCGGGAGCGATACGAGGAAGCCAATCGGTTTTTGCCACTATCTCCCCAAACTGCCAGAGAGGAGCGAGCGGAGAAGAGACCTGCGCCGGACGACCCGAGGGTGACGGCGATATTGGCACAACACGAGTTTTTCCCGAACAGACAGCAATGATTCTGCATTTCAGTGTGGTGCGTTTGGAATCGAAAAGTCTGAAATGGAATACCGCACGATGTCCGTCGAAAGTTTGACATCGAAGGAGTCTGTAACCGTTTGTAAATGCGGACTCCTATGTAGAGAGGCGATCGCTTCAGATTCAGCCTTGAGGGGGATGTGGGACTAAACGACTCAGTCCAAAATGCGGAATAACGCGCAAGCAACGGTTGTGCCCGAACCCGCTTGAGGTGGATCGAACGTTTTGGAGAAGGTATGAGGATTCAGGGAGAGGCTAGCCCGTTGTTAAAGTGGTTTTCCGGTCGCGCGAGAGGTGTCGTCGTGGCTGGTGCGGCGATCGCGGCTACGGTGGCCATTGCGCCATCGGCTCGGGCGCAGCTACCGGGACTGAATTTGACCAACTCTGATGCAGCGGCGACTTCGATGGCTGCGGATGCTGAGGTGGAGATTGCGACGGCTTACGCGTATTTGGATGGCCGACCGCTGTTTCTGGTTTCGGCTCCGCCGCGCGCGACGGAAGGGGCTCGAACGATGGATCCCTTGCCCGTGCGTCAGCGGGTGCGCGAAATCGAACAGAATTTGCACCGTATCGCGCGCGAAATCTCCGACCCGGACGCGATCGCCGTCGTATCGTCTGAAGATGACCAGACGGGACTGCCCATCATCGAGGTGAACGGGCGTTATTTGATGACGGTGACTTCCACTGACAATCAGTTGCGAGGCCGAAATTTAACGCAGTTGACCCGCACGATCGAGACGGGATTGGCCAGGTCGTATCGGGAGCGTCAGCCGGAGTTTTTGCAGCGACAGGGACTGCTGGCTGGAAGTTTGCTTGTGTCGGCGGTGGTGTTGAGTTAGGGGCTGCGGCGGTGGCGGCGCAAGCTGGTGCAGCATCGCGATCGCGTGCTGGCCGAAACCACCATTCCCGACCCGATCGTGCTCGAACCCGATGCGGATGCTCCCATCCCGGAAGAGGAGCAGCAGCGGATTGCCAAGCACAATGCCGATATTCAGAAGCAGAAAGCGGATTTAGAACAGGTCAAATCTCGCTTCGACCTGCTGAGTAGCGGAGCGAGGTTGGCGCAGGTGGCAATTTGGGGCGGCGCGATCGGCCTTGGGCTGGGGCTGTTTGCTCCCACTCGCTGGCTGCAGGTGGTGCTGATTCAGGTGCTTAGCGGTGTCGTGCTGAAGGTGGTGGCGATCGCGCTGGCTGCTTATGTAATGGTGCGGGTGAGCTTTGTGGCGATCGATTGGCTGTTTGCCGCGATCGGGAATGGGGAATTTTTGCCCGATGATGCCTCGCCACGCCTGACGCAGCGGATTCAGACGTTTTCGGTGGTGCTGAAGGGGTTGACCTCGGCGGGGCTGACGGGGATCGGATTTTTGATGACGCTGGCGGTGTTGGGACTCGATATCGGCCCGATTTTGGCCGGTGCGGGGATTTTGGGTTTGGCTGTGTCGTTCGGGGCGCAGAGTTTAGTGAAAGACGTGATCAATGGCTTTTTGATTTTGCTTGAAGACCAGTACGGCGTGGGGGATGTGATTATCGTCGATAGCGTGGCGGGGTTCGTGGAGCGGATGAATTTGCGGGTGACGCAGTTGCGCAGTGCGGACGGCAATTTGATTACGATTCCGAACGGGTCGATTACGGTGGTGCAGAACATTACCAATCAGTGGTCGCGGGTCAATCTCGGGATTGAGGTGGCTTACAACACGGATTTGGATAAGGCGATCGCCCTCATCGAGCAGGTGGCGCGTCAGATGATGCTCGAACCTTACTGGCGCGACTTGATTTTGGAAGACCCGACTGTACTGGGAGTGGACGAGTTCGGCGATAACAGCATTACGATTCGGCTGTGGATTCGCACGAAGCCGCTCAAGCATTGGGAAGTGGGGAGACAGTATCGCTTGCGCATGAAGAAAGCGTTCGATCGCGAGGGGATTTCGATTCCGTTCCCGCAGCGTTCGGTGTGGTTTGAAAATTCGCTCGAATCCAAGGCTTTGATGTCAGGGAATGGGGCGATCGCGTCAGAATCGGGCGATCGCGTTGCTTTAAGTTAGAGTTGCTTGAGATTTTTTCTGCCCAATTGTTGATTCGTTAACGGTTTTCATGAACGCCATTCTGCAAGAGGTTCAGAGCAGTCTGCTCGATATATTCGGCCAGGGTGTGAAGCTATTGCCCGCGATTTTGCTGGCGATCGCCGTCCTGTTTCTGACCCGCTATGCTACTCGGATTGTCAGTCAACTGGCTGAAGCGCTGGCCGAACGAGCCATTCACAGTCGTTCGCTGCGATCGCTGTTCGTCCAAACGACGCGGGTGGCCGTGTGGTGTGGCGGCGCAGTGCTCGCCAGCGTGATAGCCTTCCCCGATTTAGAACTGGGCGACATTATCGGCCTGCTCGGTCTGGGTTCGGTCGCCATCGGTTTTGCCTTCCAGGATATTTTCAAGAATTTTCTGGCGGGGGTGTTGCTGCTTTTAGAAGAACCCTTCCAGCTCGGCGATCAGGTGGTGGTCAGCGGGTTTGAAGGCACGGTGGAATCAGT